>JAYEJC010000197.1:0-2946 GCA_034660335.1 Campylobacterota bacterium | reverse complement strand
ATACTAAAGTATCTTTCGACTCAACGAATATGATAGAAAAAGATATAAAAAATCCAACTATAGATATAACACTAAAAGATGATATTGTATCTATAAAAGATAATGGTGGTGGAATACCTGAAAATATTATTGATAGAATATTTGAACCATACTTTACAACAAAAGAGCAAGGTAAAGGTACAGGTATGGGGCTTTATATGTCAAAGATGATTATTGATGATAATATGGGTGGAAAGTTAAGTGTGAAAAATGAAAATGGAGGTGCTGTGTTTATGATAGATTTGAATGAACAGCCTAAAGTTATGGGGGGGGAAGATATAGATGAGTAAGCTTAAAAAACTACCCATAGGGATACAAACATTTAGCACAATAAGGGAAGATAATTATCTCTATGTAGATAAAACTGGTATAGCTTATGAACTTATAGAAAATTATCGATATATATTTCTAAGCCGTCCTAGAAGATTTGGTAAGTCATTGTTTCTTGATACCTTACGAAATATATTTGAGGCTAAAAAAGAGCATTTCAAAGGTCTTGCTGTAGAGGATAAATGGGATTGGAGTGTTAGCTATCCTGTGATAAATATCTCTTTTGCAGAGGGAAAGATAAAATCTATAAAAGACATTGAAGATAAATTTGAAGAAATTTTTTTATTTAATCAAAAAAAGCTAGATATAACTTGTCAGTATAAAGCAAGTGATAGAAGATGTTTTAGTGAACTTATACGAAAAGCAAATGAAAAATACAACCAAAAAGTAGTAATTTTAATAGATGAATACGATAAACCTATCTTGGATAATATTACAACTCCTGAAGTAGCTAAAGAGATTAGAGATGTACTTATAAACTTTTATAGTGTCATAAAAGGGAGTGATGAGTTTTTACGATTTGCATTTTTAACAGGGGTTAGTAAATTTACAAAAACATCTATTTTTAGTGGACTAAACAATATAACTGACATCTCTTTAGATAAAAAGTATGCTGACATTTGTGGGTATACTCAAAATGATGTAGAAACTACATTTAAACCATATTTACAAGATGTAGATATGGATAAATTAAAGTGCTGGTACAATGGTTATAATTTCCTAGGAAGTGATATGTATAATCCATTTGATATATTACTGTTTATCTCAAAAGGACATCTTTACAAAAACTATTGGTTTGAGACAGGTACTCCTACATTTTTAATGGAGCTAATCAAACAAAATAACTATTTTCTACCAAACTTAGCAAATCTAAAAGTAGATGAAAAACTTCTAAATAGTTTTGATATTGAGAATCTTGACCTTGAAGTGATACTCTATCAAGCTGGTTATTTAACAATAGATAAAGTAGAAACAACAATTTTTGAAACATTAGAATATACCTTGAAAATACCAAACAAAGAGGTAAAACAATCTCTAAATGATTATATTATCGCTAAAGTATTAAAAGATAAAAATGCAACACAAAAGAAAACAGATACTTATAAAAGTTTATTACAAAGTGATATGATAAGCTTCAGAGATGCTCTAAAATCAATCTTCGCATCAATCCCATACAACAACTACACCAAAAATGATATGCAAACTCACGAGGGTTTTTATGCAAGTGTGATATATGTATATTTACAATCATTGGGATTAGATATAGTAGGGGAAGATATAACAAACAAAGGTAGAATAGATTTAACTATAAAAATGGAACAAGCTATCTATATCATAGAGTTTAAGGTAGGAGATGGTGATGCTTTACAACAGATAAAAGATAAAAACTATTCTCAAAAGTATTTAAATGATGGTAAAGATATATATCTAGTTGGTATAAATTTTGATGATGGTGAGAAGAATATTAGTAGTTTTGAGTGGGAGAAAATAGATGAGTGGGAAAAGGGAGATATAGATGAATAATTTAAGAAAAATAACCGTTATTTTCGTATTGGTGTGTATAAATACTTTAAACGCTACGCAATTAAAAAGTGTAAAAAATGATTTTTTAAATCAAGATGAGATGAAATATCTAGAGCAAAATAGAGTTATCAAAATGTGTAACAATCCAAATTGGGCTCCAATAGAGTTTACACCTGATGGGAAATTTGAAAATATGCAGGGTATTGCAATAGATACTGTTAAATACTTAGAAAAAACACTTGATGTAAAGTTTCAAAATGTACAAACTAAATCTTGGTCACAATCTCAGCAGTTCTTAAAAGAGAAAAAATGTGATTTGCTTCCATGTGCTGTTGAGACTTCAGTAAGAAAAGAGTACGCAAATTTTACAGAGCCATATCTAAATTTACCTCTAGCTATTTTTACAACAAAAGATAAAAAAGTTGTTTCAGGACTTGATGAGATTATGGATAAGCCATGGACAAGACAAAAAGGTAGTGGACTTATAACTAAGCTTCGAAAAGATTTTCCCAATATGACAGTGATTGAAACAAAGGGAGATAGAGAAGCCTTAATGTTTGTAAATAGTGGAAAAGCATACTTTACAATAGCAACACTACCAGTTGCATCTCATGTAATATCAAAGTTTATGTTAAATAATCTACATATAGCAGGTTACACAGGGATTGTATATGATTTGTCTATGGCAATTCGTGATGATGATTTAACTTTATTATCTATTATTGATAAGACATTGCAAAATATGTCAAAAGAGAAAGAGGCATCTATATTTAGAAAATGGGTTAGTGCATCTGTAAAAGAACCAATTGTTGATTATAGTCTACTTTGGAAAGTTTTAATTACAGTATTTATAATAGGTATATTTATGATATATAGACAATATCTTCTTAAAAGAGTAAATAAAGAGCTAGAAATAGAGATCGAAAAAGCCCTAGAAGAAAACACAAAACAACTCCAAACTCTACAGCAACAAAGCAAAATGGCAAGTATGGGAGAGATGATAGGAGCAATAGCCCACCAATGGAGACAACCACTAAATGAAGTAAGTATCTC
>JAYEJC010000196.1:0-2963 GCA_034660335.1 Campylobacterota bacterium | reverse complement strand
TATATAAAAACCAATAATAGCTTTAAAAATGTAGGAGATAAAATGCTACAAAGTTGGCAACAGTCACTAAGAAAAGAAACGCACAAGGAGTTGTCAGATGAAACTACACGAGATTGGTTATAAGATAAAAGAGTATAGAAAAGATGCCAACTTAACGCAAGAACAACTCTCAGTTCAGTGTGGGATAAGTAGAGTGACCTTAGGTAAACTAGAACGAGAAGAGATAGCAAATATATCTTTAAAAACTTTAGATCTATTACTTAACAACTTAGGATATGAGATCGATTTTATCAAAAAAAATAATTTTGGAATACTAACTTTAGATCAGATATCTGATAAAAATATATGATGTATAATTCATATAAAAGCTATATTCTACTAATATAAGAAATATACTACATATTAAATAGGAAATATTATGGATTTAGAAAAACTTAGTTTAGAGATAAAAAGACTACGAAAAGAAAAACAATGGTCACAGAATGATTTAGAAAAATATTCTGGTATCACTAAGCGAACTATATCTAAAATAGAAAATGGTTTTATAGATGAAGTAGGTATCAAAAAAGTTGAATTTATCCTTGATCTGCTTGGATATGAGTTTTCACTTAGACCCAAAGGATATCCACCTACACTTGAGGAGCTACAAGATGACAGAAGGTAGATTGAAAGTATTTATAAATCAGACTCATAGTGGTAATCTAAGCTATGAAGATGATAAATATATATTTAATTACATAGAAGATAGTCAAGATACTGTCTCAATAACTATGCCTATAAGAACTCAAAGTTGGGTAGATAAAAAACTTCATCCGATTTTTCAGATGAATATGCCAGAGGGTGCATTAAAAGATGCTATAAAAAATAGCTTTTCAAAAATAAAAAAGATGGATGATATTGGATTTTTAGAACTTATTGGTCCTTATATGTTAGGTCGTATAAAATTCAATGAATTACTTATAGATGAAGATAATTTAAAACTAGAAGATATTTTACATAATAGTAAAGAAAATTTATTTGATGAGTTACTAACTAAATTTGCCATTCGTTCTGGAGTATCTGGTGTGCAACCAAAGCTATTATTATCTGCTCACAATAAAACTACGATGAAGTTTGAACATTTTATAGTAAAGTCATGGAATGATGAGTATCCCCAACTAGCTCTAAATGAGTATTTTTGTATGAGAGCAGTTAAAAATGCAAATCTAATTACACCAGAGTTTTATCTCTGCGATGATTTAAGTATGTTTGTTATAAAAAGGTTTGATATAAAAGATGATGGTAGTTACTTAGGCTTTGAAGATATGTGTGTATTAACAGCAAGAGGAACTGATAGTAAATACGATGGTAGTTATGAAGAGTGTGTAAGAGCAATAAAAGATATCATAGCTCCACAATACAAAAAAGAGACACTAAAAACTTTTTTTAAAGCACTAGTGATGAATCATCTGCTTCAAAATGGAGATGGTCACTTAAAAAACTATGGAATACTTTATGAAAAAAATTTTACAGATGCATATCTTGCTCCCATATATGATGTGATAACTACAACAGTATATATTAAAAATGATATACCAGCACTTCGTATGTCTGATGGAAAACTTTGGTGGAAGGAAAAAACTTATAAAAATTTTGCAAAACAAAGCTGTGGTCTTTCAAACAAAGAATATGATGATATTGTACAAGAGTGTAAAAGATCTATAGTACAAACAAAAAAAGAGATAAAAAAGTTTATGACTAATGATATTAAAATAAAGAAGTTTTTAGAACACTTACATGATACATGGATTGAAGATATTAAGTAAATAATAGTAAAATAATGAGTAACAACATATATTTGATAATTTTATCACTTACTTTTCTAGAAGACAGTAGAGAGATAGAGTTTGATTAATAAAGAATAGGAACAAAAATATGGATGAGATAAATAAAAGTACAATAGATGAAGTGTTGTCAACATACGATTTTATGAATATGGCAATTATTATTGAAAATAGTGGTGGCGATGGGTTTGTAGAACTATTTTATAAGCTAAATCTGTTGTATCACGACTCAAATATAGATATGATAAAAATAATCCTTGAGTATTGTGAAAAAAACTATGACAGTAGTCATATAGCACAATTAGCTCATGAATTACAAACAGATACAACTTTTCAGTGTATTAAAACAGGATATTATACAAGAGATGATAATGGTGACTATGACTTAGATGATGAGACTGAAAATAGAAAATATGAATGGATAGAGTGGCTCTATTTACTTGCTATTAAAAAAGTAGCAAAGAAAGAAGATGAAGAGTATATATCTGAACTTTTGAATGATTTGGATAAAACAATAGAGGATATAAAAAACTTAGACTATATTGTTGCACACGAATATACATTAAATAACAAACAGTATATAGAAAAAAGTAAAGAGTGCGGATGTTGTTATTGTATGACAAAGTTTGGTAGTGATGAAGTGAAATATTATATAGGAAAAGATACAGCTGTCTGCCCAAATTGTGATGTTGATGCTATAGTTTGTGATATAATAGTACCTGTAACAGATGAACTTTTAAAGAAGATGAATCGTTATTGGTTTGGTTAGAAAAAAACAAATAAAGGAAGTTCTCTTTTTTCACCTTTTTTAGGTCGTCCTACTTTATTTTTAGGTTTTTCTCTAAGTGGTATTTTTGTAGCATCACTTGCATTATACATAAACTTTGGATTTGATGAATGGTTTGGAACATTTTTCAGTATCCTTTCAAGGATTCAAAAAAGGTTAGCAGAGATGCTAGCCTTTTTTTTGATAGGTTGTTAGGTTGAGGAGTGGTATCCTTGAATATAAAGGATACACTATAATGATTTAGTTTTTAAACTTTTCATAGATGACTATACTCATCTAATCAATTTACCTTATTGTTTAAGTTCATTTATTTCAAAACCTTACCCATCAACTCGCCATAATCTTTAACACAA
>JAYEJC010000195.1:0-12603 GCA_034660335.1 Campylobacterota bacterium | reverse complement strand
TTCCACTTCATCCCAAAGCATATGCACTATCAAAAAACAATCCATCAAGTCTACTTTTTCTCTACCATTTAAATATGCAGAAGTTCTAAGTATATTTATAATCTTTTTCCATCTTCTATCACTTGTGTATATAGGTGTAAATTCTTCATCTTTTTTATTTTGTTCGTTGTATTTAGATATATATTTTCTTATTACACTTATAGTATTTTTTACTTCATCTGGTACATAAATAGTTTTTGACTTATCTTGTATATCATTATATTCCTCATCACTTATTTGGATAGTTTCATCTATAGTTATATCTGCATTTGTACTTGAAGTTATCATCTCAAAAAAGTTATTTTCATCTTCTATATTTTCTACTACATATCTTACTAAAAACCTATCCCAAAGTGCTTCAAGTCCTTCATCTTTTGCTGGTAGTTCATTTGATGCTGAGATAAGTGATTTTAACTTTATAATATCTTCTTGTGTGCCATTTCTATATACTTTTTCATTTATCACTGTTAAAAGTGAATTTTGAATAGAAGGTCCAGCTTTCCAAATCTCATCTAAAAATACAACTTCACTATCAGGAAGATATTTTTCTATTTTTCTTTCATATTTATCTTCTTGTATTTTAGATATTGATACAGGACCAAATATCTCTTCAGGTGTTGAAAACTTATTCATAAGATACTCAAAATGACTAGCCTCTTTAAAAATATATTTTAATCTTCTAGATATTAAACTTTTTGCAACACCAGGACTTCCCAATAAAAAGATACTCTCACCAGCCAATGCACTAAGAACTGATAAACTTATCACCTCCTCTTTTTCATATATATCTTTATTTATCTCTACTAATAATTTTGATATTTTATTTTTCATATTTTCCCTTTATTTTTACAAGCAATGTATCTAAAACTGTGAAATAACATTATTCCAAATTAGATGGAATCTAGACTTTAGTTGCGACTATCGTCAATTTAAACTTACATTACGCCCAGACTAAAGTCGTGGGTTCCGATGTGATTTGCAATTAAGGATATTAGTTATTTCACATCTCCTTCTTTTATATACATAATCATATATTATTAATATTTTTAAAATACTTTAAATCAGTACATTTATGCTATTATTTTATCACTTTTTGTTGTTTTTAGTTGTAATACAACCAAAAACCACTACTTTTAAAGGATTTAAAATAGAAACACCAATATTTCATCAAAAAATAAAAGACCTAATAAAAGAAAAGAAAAATGGAAAAGCTTCACCACTAACAGAAGCATATATAGGTAAAGAACTTAAAATTAATGATAAAGGAAACATATCAAAGAGATTTAAATCTGGTGACTTTACAAAAGATGAGATAAAATCAATATCTAGCATATTAGGCTGTCTACCTAAAGAGCTAATTTTAGATACTGAATTAATCCAAAGAGATGAATTTTTAGAGTTTTTTGAAGATAATGACAAAATAGATATCTTGATAAGTAAAAACAACAATCTTCAAGAACAAATAAATAATCTAAATATAGAATTAGAAAATGAACCTTATGATAACTTTACTATAATGTTTTGGACTGTTCTTGGGACTATTACAGTTTTATTAATAGGTAAATACTTATTTTAATTAATACCAAATTAAATTAGAACTAACTATTTAAGTGCTAGTTATAATTTTGATTTGGTATTAGTTTACAGTATATGATCCATCTTATCTTTTTTTGTTTTTAGATAATTTTCATTTTGAGCAGTTTTTCCAACTTTTACAGGAACTCTATCAATAATTTTGGCTTTTATTCCATTAAGTTTGGCGGGGTTATTTGTCATAAGTTTTATTTTATCTATTTTAAAATAATCAAAAATAAAATCTACAATCTCATATGTTCTTTGATCAGATGCAAAACCTAATTGATGGTTTGCTTCAACCGTATCAAACCCTTTATCTTGAAGATTATAAGCATTTACTTTATTTAAAAGTCCAATATCCCTACCCTCTTGTCTTAAATAGATAACCATACCTGTTTGTTTATCTATATAATCAAGTGCATAGTTAAGTTGGGCTTGGCAGTCACATTTTATACTACCAATTGCATCACCAGTTAAACACTCACTATGAATACGCACAACAGGTACCTCTTCTAGATTTTTTGTATACACAACAAGATGCTCTTTAATACCTTCTTTAAATGACTGTATTAAAAAATCTCCGTGACTAGTTGGTAAATTTGCAACATTTGAAACTTCTATTTTCATATAATTTTATCCCTGAGTAGTAATATTAGCTGGATTATATCCAAACAAATTTAAGAATTTTTGAACTTTCATTCATAAGATTTTAAAATAATTTTTCATCCTTATGAACTCTACCATTAAATGAACTTACATACTCAAGTCTTATTCTAAGATTTGATTTCATAATCAAATATTCAATACCAACATCTACACTCATACTTTTCACTAAGTCTTTTACTATCTTTTTCTCATTATTCTCAAAATAGACAACTGTTGATGGTATTTTTCGTTGTATTGCAACTTGTATTTGATCAAAAAAATCATTTGAAATGGGATTGTACATATTCATTTTCCTTATAAATTGGATTTTACCTTTTGATTATTTAAAACCTACTTTAAATACAATTTAATTGCTATTTTGTTACTATGTTTGAATCAAAGTTAAAAGGTTTATATCTATGTTTAAAAGATTTAGAAGATTAAGAATAAATGAAAATTTAAGAGGATTAGTAAGAGAGACTACACTAAGTGCTGATGATTTTATCTATCCTTTATTTGTAAGAGAAGGTACAGGTATCAAAACAGAAGTTGCATCTATGCCAGGTGTTTTTCAGATGTCAATTGATGAGATACTAAAAGAGTGTGATTATATAAGAACACTTGGTTTAAAAAGTATTATATTATTTGCAATACCAGATGTTAAAGATAGTGTTGGTAGTGAGTGTTTATGTGAAAACAGTATCATAAGTCGTACAGTAAAAGCTATAAAAAAAGAGTTTTCAGATATGTTTGTTGTAACTGATCTTTGCTTTTGTGAATATACAGATCATGGACACTGTGGTATTTTAAGTGAAGATGAAACAGTTGATAATGACGCTACATTAGAATTATCTGCTCAACAAGCACTAGTTCATGCAAAAGCTGGTGTTGATATGATTGCACCTAGTGGTATGATGGATGGTATTATCCAAACATTAAGAACTACACTTGATCAAAATGGTTTTGAAAACTTACCAATAATGGCATATAGCACAAAGTTTGCTTCAGCATACTATGGACCATTTAGAGATGTAGCAGAATCATCACCATCACATGGGGATAGAAAAATGTACCAAATGGATCCTGCAAATAGACTTGAAGCACTAGAAGAATCACTAGAAGATGAAAAACAAGGTGCTGATATACTTATGGTAAAACCAGCACTTGCTTATCTTGACATCATAAGAGATATAAGAAACAGTTCAAATTTACCATTAGCTGTTTATAATGTAAGTGGAGAGTATGCTATGCTTAAAAATGCAGGAAAAGCTGGACTTATTGATTATGATAGAGTTATGGCTGAGACACTTATGAGTTTTAAAAGAGCTGGAGCAAATATCATCATCACTTATCATGCAAAAGAGTATTGTGAATTGTTAAATAAACAAACTAAGTGTAGCTAAGTTGTCAAAACTTTTAAAAGAGTTATATAATGAAAAGTATATAACTCTACTTGTAGATAATATAACAATATATTATCCTTCATTTAATAAACAATCTTTTATCAATACAATTTTTTGTAGCTCGTGGGATAAAAAAGAGCTAAAAGAGAGGATGAGACATATCTCAACTACACTAAATCAATTTTTCCCTTTTGATTACAAAACATCTATTGATATACTTAAAAAAACTTTTTCAAAAATCAACTATGATTTTAATTTAGAAAATATAATATTTCAAGATTTTGTAGAGGTTTATGGTTTGGATTATTTTGATCTATCTATGGATGCACTAGAACACTTTACTATAAACTCAACATCAGAGTTTGCTATTCGCCAATTTATAATTAAATATCCAAATAAAACTATGAAACAAATGATATTATGGGCAAATAATGAAAATGAACATATAAGAAGGTTGGCATCTGAGGGGTGTAGACCTAGACTACCTTGGGCTATATCTTTATCTATGTTTAAAAAAGACCCAACGAAAGTATTGGATATTTTAAATATTTTGAAAAATGACAAAAGTAAATATGTACAAAAAAGTATAGCAAATAATATAAATGATATATCAAAAGATAATCCAAAAGTGGTATTAGAACTAAGCAAAAAATGGATAAATAAAAGTTCTGAAATAAACTGGATATTAAATCATGGTTGTAGAACATTGTTAAAAAATGGGAATAAAGATATATTTAAATTATTTGGATTTAAAGATATTACACATATAGAGATATCAAATATAGTTTTTAATATGGTAGTATATATAAATGAAAATTTAGAGTTTAGTTTTGAACTAAACTCCAAAACTAATCTAGGTAAAATTAGAGTAGAATATGAAATAGAATTTTTAAGACAAAACTACAACTATAATAAAAAAGTATTTAAAATATATGAAGGTGTAGTAAATAATAAAAGTAAAGAGTTTTCAAAAAAACACTCATTTAAGCCAATAACTACAAGAAAATACTACAAAGGTATTCAAAGGTTCACGATTATTATAAATGGAATACGAACTATATCAAATGAGTTTGTTTTAAATTAAAAAAATAAAAAAGGAGATAAAATGTCATTTGATATCTTTAATTTATCAGAAGATCTAAATAAAGCTATAAGAAAAAACAACTATCTAAAACCAACAAATATACAAGAGTTGGTAATACCAATTATAAAAAACAAACAAAATATAATAGCACAATCTCAAACAGGTAGTGGAAAAACTGCAAGTTTTGTTTTACCATTATTAGATCTTTTTCAAAGCTACGAAACTATAAAAAAACCAAAAATAAAGATACTAATATTAACACCAACAAGAGAGTTAGCTATCCAAATAGCTCAAACATTTATTAATTTTAGTGAATTTATAGATAAAAAACCAAAAATAGCTACTATAATTGGTGGTCAAAGTATAGGTGATCAACTTTTAACAATACAAAAAGGGTGTGATATAGTAGTAGGTACTACAGGTCGTATCTTGGATATTATTGATAAAAAACAAATCAATTTATCAAATGTTGAGCATTTTATTTTAGATGAAGCTGATAAGATGCTTGATTTAGGATTTTATGATCAACTTGATATGATATTAAGCCAATTACCTAATACAAAACAAAACTTAATGTTTTCCGCTACTTATCCACCAAAAGTTTTAAATATAGCTTCTAAAATATCTAATGATTTTATAAAAATCATATCAGAAGATAAAATAACAAATAAAGAAAAGATTTTACAAAGAGCTATTATGATCAATAAACATAATAGAAGTGCTCTACTTCGAAAACTAATAACGCAAAATAAATTTAAATCTGTACTAGTTTTTATGGCAAATAAAAGATCAACTGATAATATAGCTATGAAATTTAGAAAATACGGTTTCTTATGTGACTCTTTTCATGGTGATTTAACACAAGATGAAAGAAACTATACACTTAAGCAGTTTAAAACAAAAAAATTAAATATTCTTTTCTCTACAGATATAGCAAGTCGTGGTCTTCATATAGATGATATTGATTGTGTTATTAATTTTGATCTTCCTAGAAGTACGGATGATTATATACATCGTATAGGTAGAACAGCAAGAGCTGGGAAAGATGGTACTGCTATATCTTTTTTAGATGATGATAATATCGATCATTTTAAACTAATTGAAAAAAGGAATAGCTTATCAGTTTCTAAAGAGATTATTGATGAATTTGGTTTTATTAAAAGTGAAAAAAAAGAGACAAAAAACAAAGGACCAATAAAAGGTAAACGAAAAAGTAAAAAAGATAAATTAAGAGAAAATATTACCAAGTAAAAAGAATATATCTAGTTAAATCTTATATTAATTTATATCTTTTTATTTGGTATTATTATAATATTAGAGCTTTACCTTGCTTCATAACAACTGTATCTTCTATTCTTACCCCAAATTTTTCATTGAGGTATATTCCTGGTTCTACTGTAAATACCATATTATTTTCCAATATCACATCACTTCTACTATTGATATTTGGATACTCATGAATATCTAACCCTACCCCATGACCGGTGCTATGAACAAATTGTTTACCATATCCAGCTTTTTCTATCACATCTCTTGCAAATTTATCTATTTGAGATGCTTTCATCCCTACTCTTGCTTTATTTATAGCTGTTTGTTGTGCTTTTAGTACTATATCATATACTTTTTGTTGTTTGTTTATTTTAAACTTTTGTTCTCTTTTAAAATCAATATTCCCATACACACGAGAAGTACAAGTTCTATCGCTACAGTATCTTTTATACTTCACCCCTGCATCTACTAAAAGTAGATCATTTTTGTGAAGTATCTTATTTGTAGGTAGTGCATGTGGCTTAGCACTATTTTGGTTTATTGCTACTATTGGATCAAAACTAAGGTCTAGTTCTCCACTATTACTCATAAACTCTTTTGCTTTAAAAAAAAGATATTTTTCATTTTTTCTTATATCATTTTTATTTATATCTTGTAAATATAAAGCAAATCTTTCAAAACCATCCCTACCTAATCGCATGGCTTTACTTATTAATTCTATCTCTTTATCACTTTTGATTATTCTTTTTAGTTTTGAAAAATTTGGTTTTGGTATAAATTGTATAGCTAAATTATTTTGTAATGCATTAAATGTACTTACTTTAAAATCATTTGGATCGAAGTTTAGTTTTTTGATTTTTGATTCTTTTAAAATTTTTTGAGTTGATTTTACAAGGTCTTTTGTGATTATCACTTCACATTTTTTTGTGAAAAGTTTCGCTTCTATCTCATATCTTGCATCAGTGATAAAATATCTATCACCACTGATGTTTAAAAAAATCTCATTGTCACAACTATATCCACATTCAAAATATACACTATTTTCATCTTGAAGTATATAGTTTTTCATATTATGATTGTTTTTGTTCTACTTGAGCTGCTTGTGATGCTTTCATCTCATTTAAAATTTGCATTAAAGCTATAAGTCCCATATGATAACCAAATGGTCCAAATCCACTTATAACACCCAAGCTTGATTTAGCTGTTATTGATTTTTGTCTAAACTCTTCTCTTTTGTATATATTAGATATATGCACTTCAACAACTGGTAAAGATATAGCTGATATTGCATCTGCTATTGCTATACTTGTATGACTGTATGCAGCTGGATTTATAATTACTCCATCAACTGTACCTAAACACTCTTGAAGTTTATCAACAATCTCACCTTCAAGATTTGATTGGAAAAACTCTAACTCAACACCATTTTGTGCTGCACTTGCTTTCATCTGTTCATGTATTTGATCTAGTGTCATTGGTCCATAAATATTTTGTTCTCTAATACCCAACATATTTAAGTTTGGTCCTTGTATAACTGCTATTTTCATTGTAATCCTTATTTATAATTTAAAAGTATCATATCAAAAACACCATTTTAAATACCTGAAAACAATATTAGAAATAATTACATAGCAGTATAATCCTATATCTTTCTTTGAAGATAATCTGCTATTTGCATCAAACAAAAAGTTATAATACAGATAAATAAACCTGGAAAAAAACTAACCCACCACGCAATTTGAATCACCTCTTTACCATCACTTAACATACTACCCCAACTGATTTGTGGTGGATTAATCCCAAGACCCAAAAAACTCAAACCCGACTCAGCTAATATAGAACCACCTACTCCAAAAGTAAATGATATTAAAAAAATAGGAGCTAAAAGTGGTGCAAAATATTTAAAAATTATTTTACTTTTACTTACATTTGCCATATTTAATATCTTGATATATGGTTTTAATCCAATAGCAAAGCTTTCACTTCGTATTAGTCTAGCCGTACCCATCCAACCAGTTATAAATAATACAATTATCAATACACCAATTGAAGCTTCTATATAACTAACCAATGCTAATAATAAAAAAAATGTTGGAAAAGTTAAAAATAGATCAATTAGTATAGTGATTGTTTTATCAAAGTTTCCTCTAAAGTATCCAGCACTTATACCAATAATCAAACCCAACAAAGATGCAATACTAGCACTTAAAAAACCTATAATCAATGATGTTTGCCCACCTACTAAGACTCTAGCAAAGATATCTCTGCCTAATCTATCTGTACCCATAATATGTTCAATAGATGGTGCTTGTAAAATATATGTAGTGTTTAAGTCTAAAGGTGATATTGTATAAAAAAAAGGTAGAAAAAAAACTCCAATAATAATTATTATTAAAGTCAATAAAGAGATTCTAAACATAATAATATGTTAATGAACTCTTTCCAAATTTTTTATGTTTAAATTGTTTAAATTTTCCAAGTACTTCAGGTAGTTCTAGTCCTGTCATATGTTCAAATGTTATTAACTTTATATTATTATTTGATATATTTCGTACCATATCAAATGTTTTCTCATAAATCTCATCCATCCCATCTCTAAAATCAAAAGGGGGATCAAGATAAACAATTAGATCATCATCCCTATTTTTTAACTGTTCTAAAATCATAGGTAATTTAACAAAAGTATCCCCATATATTGTATTTGAATTTTTACTATCAACATTATCACAATTATTTTGTAATATCTTAAATGAATTTTTATCAATTTCACAAAAATATGCCTCTTTAGCACCTCTACTTAGTGCTTCAAGACCAATACTCCCACTTCCTCCAAACCCCTCTATAAAAAGAGTATCAATTATATCAAATTGTAATACATTGAAAAATGATTCTTTTAATATTGATTTAGAACTTCGTGTTGTTTCAAGTGATGGTAAATCTAATATTTTACCTTTATACTTTCCTGATATTATTTTTGTAGTTATTTTATGCTTCATGTTTAATCACCTGATTCTTTCCACTATTTTTCGCTTGATACAATGCGACATCAACATTTTTTATTATCTCTTCTTTATCTTTATGTTTACTTTCATATGTAGCAACACCTAAACTAATTGTTACAGGAGTTGGTATCTCATCAAATTTAAATTTTTCTATATTTTTTCTAATATTTTGTGCTAATATCTCCGAATCATCCAATGATGTTTCTGGTAAAAGAATCATAAACTCTTCACCACCCCATCTTGATGCATAATCTGTTGATCGAATAGATTGTAGTGTTATATTTGATATATTTTTTAATACAAAATCTCCTACATCATGTCCATATGTATCATTAACTAATTTAAAATTATCTATATCAAACATTATCAATGAAAAACCATGACCATATCGTAAATCCCTTTGAATCTCTTTATTTAGCTCATCATTTAACTTTTGTCTATTAAATAATTTAGTTAAATTATCATGTGTAGCTTGATATTGTAGCTCATATGTATATTTCTTTAGCTCAGTAATATCAGTAAATGAAACAACAAAATGTTTTGTATTAAAAAAGAATGATTTGACACTAACTTGAAAAATTCTCTCCTCTTGAGTAGTAATATTAAGCATTTTTACAACTCTTTTCATATCTGGTAAATTTTCAATATCTTCTACCCATTTTATTTTTTTATCACTAGAAAAATATTTATCACTATCTATAAAAGAGTTGCATACACATTTATATTTATCTAAAAACTCTTGTGTAGTCTCAACACAAAAGAAACTTAAAAATGTTTTATTTATACTAGATAAGCTATCTTCATCAATTACAAGAATCAGATTTTCTTGAGAATCAATAATAGACCTTAACTCCAATGTCTTCTTTTTTACTTGATCTTCTAGGTTCTTATTTGCTTTTACCAACTCATCTTTTAAAAACTTAGGCTCAACTGCTAAAATAATATTGTCTAACAATTCATGTAAATTTAGTGGTTTACTAACATAACCTCTTACTCTATGATTTATCGCTTTTTTTAAAAAATCAGCATCATTATGTGCTGTTGTTATAATAGAAGGTACGCTTCTATCAATCTTTCCAATAGCTTCTAACATTGATAGACCATCCATTTTTGGCATATTTATATCAGTAATAACCAAATCAAATGGTTCAGCTTCTGCAAATTCACCATTATGTTTTTCGAAAATCTCTAAGCCCTCTTTTCCATTACAAGCCTCAACTAAATTTTTTACAAATTTAGATAATACATTAACAGTAAGAGATCTTACCTCTTCTTCATCTTCAACATACAATATATTGATTTTATTTAAAAGTTTTTTATCCATCATTAGCCTTCTAACCAAATATTCTTAAAGCATTTGCCAAATCTTCTTTTGTATCAATCCCAAAACTTTTTGATTCTACCTTTACCATTTTTATTTTTTTATTATTAGATATAGCTCTTAACTGCTCAAGTTTTTCAGTAGTTTCAAGAGTTGAACTATCCCACAAACAAAATTGATTTAAACTTTTTTTAGTAAAACCATAAATACCTAAATGACCCTTAAACAATGTATTATCATAATGATCTCTATGATATGGTATCTTTGATCTTGAAAAATATATTGCATCACTATTCTCATCACATATAACTTTTACATGATTTGGGTCATCAGCCAAATTTGAATTTATCTCTTTATAACAACTAACCATATTAAACTCATTGTTTTTACCATCAATAACTTTATCTATGACAGCTTTAACAACACTAGGTTCAATAAATGGCTCATCTGCTTGTACATTGATCACTATATCATCATCTTTTAATTCTAATATATTTACAGCCTCATTTATTCTATCTGTACCGTTTTGATGTTTTGTTGAAGTTAGCACCGCTTTAATATCATAACTTTTAGCTAACTCTATAACCTCATTTGAATCTGTCGCAATAACAACATCATCTAAAGATTCAACTCTTTTAGCAGTTCTAATAACCATAGGCAAACCTAAAATATCTGCTAAAATCTTATTTTCAAACCTACTACTATTTAATCTTGCTGGTATAACTATCATTTTTTATCCTATTGGTAAAATTACAGTAAATACAACTGTACTATCATCTATATTTTTTACTTCAATTTTACCTTTTAAGTGAAGTTCAACAATCATTTTAGATATATAGAGACTTAACCCCACCCCATTTTTAGTATCTTTAGTACTAAAATACGGTGCAAAAATCTCTTCTAAAAGATTTTCTTTTATATGTCCACCATTATTTGAAATATCAATTTTTATATTTGTTCCTTCTTGATAAGTAATTAGTTTAATAAACTTGATTTCATCATTATTTGATTTATCATTTGCTTCTTTTGCATTGTCTAACATCGCTGCAATTGATGTTGCAAGTTCATTTTCATGAGTTTTAAACTCAGTATTTACTTCATAATTTTGTTCTATTATATCAGAAGAAATAGAAGATATATTTATAGCTCTTGTACAAACATCTTTCACTGATGACTCTTTTTTATCACCTTGTAGTTCTGTTATATATTGAAACTTATTTATTATATTAGATAATCCTTCAATATTTGTTTGCATCCCTTCTAATAATGAAACTGCTTCCTCTTTTGGTACACCATCATCAGTAAATTGATAAGAAAACAATAAATTTTGAGCTTCTAGTGATATTGCATTTAAAGGTTGTCTCCATTCATGTGCAACTGTTCTCATAGTATCACCCATAATTTTTAATTTTGCCTCATTATCAACAATTGTTTCTTCAAGAATCTCTTTATTTTCTTCAAGTTTTCTTTCACTAGTAATATCAAACATAACAGCACTATATCCAATAATATCACCATATTTATTTTTTATTGGTTTAATAATAACATCAACATAAAATTTCTCTCCATGTTTATTTTTACTTGCTATTACACCATTCCATTCTTGATGTATAATTAAATCAGACCAAATTGTACCCTCTAAGTCATCCTCATTAATTGACGGATGACTCATAATTGTAAATGACTTTCCTAAAAGTTCATCTTCTCTAAATAAAGATAATCTACAAAAAGCCTCACTAACTTTAGTAAATACACCATCTTTATCAACATGTGCTTGTATTACAAATCTATCAAAAGTGTCATGATCAGCTACACTTTGTGTAATATCATTTGCATTAATAACTATATATTTTTTATTCAACATCAATTTAATAGATACATCGAGAAAAACTGTAGCCTTATCTCTTCTTAAACATGAAACCATAATATTATTTGTATATTGATTTTCAAAGTTTTTCATTAAAAGTTCTCTAAATGGGGCTTTATATTTAGGAAGTAGTAAACTTTCAAATTTAATTTGTAAAAGCTCCTCCTCTTTAAAACCTAAAATAGGTGTAAAAGCACTATTTACATATATAAATTTACTTGTTTGATCAATAATACCAATACCACTCCATGAGTTATTGATAATCTCTTTTAGTTCCTGATTATTTTTATCTATAGCTTGATTCTCTGACATTTAAAATATCCTAATTAGTTTATCGCTTATTTTAACATAAATTTACTTTACAAACTTTAATCATATTAAGATACTATAACTAAAAT
>JAYEJC010000194.1:0-3027 GCA_034660335.1 Campylobacterota bacterium | reverse complement strand
ATAATAAATTTATTTCATATTTAATTCTTTTCTTACAATATTTACAGCCTCAACCATGTTTTCTAAACTAGGTTTTACCTCTTCCCATTTTCTTGTTTTTAAACCACAATCTGGATTTATCCATAACTGCTCTTTAGGCAATACCTCAAGTAATAATTTGATCTGTTTTATCATCTCATCTACACTTGGAACTCTTGGACTATGGATATCATAGATTCCAGGTCCAACTTCTTGTTTATACCCTACATCTTTAAATATTTTTAATAACTCATTTCCACTTCGTGCAGTTTCTATAGAGATAACATCTGCATCCATATATTCAATAGTTTTGATAATATCATTAAATTCACTATAACACATGTGTGTATGTATTTGAGTCTCTTTTTTAGCACTACTAACTGATATTTTAAAATCTCTCACTGCCCATTTCTCATAAGTCTTAATTTTCTTACTTCTTAAAGGATAGCCTTCTTTAAAGGCAGCTTCATCAACCTGTATTATTTTAATACCTGCATTTTGTAAGTCGTTAATTTCATCACTTATTGCAATAGCAATTTGTTTTGAAACTTCATCTCTTGGTTTATCATCTCTTACAAATGACCAATTTAGTATTGTTACAGGACCAGTTAACATACCTTTCATAATTTTATCTGTTTTACTTTGAGCATAAGTTATCCAGTCAACTGTCATAGGATTTGGTCTGCTAATATCTCCATAAATAAAAGGAGGCTTTACACATCTACTTCCATAACTTTGTACCCAGCCATTTTGACTAAAACCATATCCTGTTAATTGTTCACCAAAATATTCAACCATATCATTTCGTTCAGGTTCACCATGAACTAAAACTTCTAGACCACATTTTTCTTGAAAAGATATACAATCATCAATATAATCCTTCATTAATCTTTCATACTTATCTTTTGATATCAAATTATTTTTAAAATCTTTTCTTGCTTGTCTTACCTCATTTGTTTGAGGAAATGAACCAATTGTTGTAGTTGCAAGGTCTTGATATCCTAATATTTCTTTTTGAAGTTTAATTCTATCTTGATATTGAGTCTCTCTTTGAAGTTTATCAAGGTTTATGACTCTATTCTGAACTTCTTTATTATGAATCAAAGCTGAAGACTTCCTACTTATACTTGCACTAATGTTGTCATCTAATATATTTTGATCATATTTACTAAGGTATTTAACATCATCATAAAATAGTTTTGATATAAGTACCACTTCATTAAGTTTTTCTATAGCATAACTTAACCAGTTTTTTATATCTTTATTAATTTTATCTTCATACTTTAAAGTAAAAGGTGTATGTAATAATGAACAAGATGAAGAAATAATAACTCTTTCTTTTGGAATAGTTTTAGAAATATCTTGTAAAAGTTCAACTGTTTTTGATATATCATTTTTCCAAATATTTCTACCATCAACAACACCAGCAATTAGTATTTTGTTACTATTAGATATTAATTTAAGAGATTTAAGATTTTCATCTCCATATAAAAAGTCAAGACCAATAGCCCAAATAGGAGTACGTACTAATATTTTTGTGGCTTCATTTGAATGTTCAAAATATGTACTTACTACAATCCTAATATTTTTACTTACATTAGCTAATTTATCATAAGTGGGTTTTATAAGACTTAATACCTTTACATCATTATCAATAACAAATATCGGCTCATCAATCTGAATAGTGATATTTTCATCAAGTTTTGAAATTTCTTCTAAAAGTTTTTCATAAATTGGTAAAATTTTATTTAATAAATCATAACTGTCCCCTCTATCTACTCTTTTAGAAAGTCCCAAGAATGTAATTGGACCTATTAAATTTATTTTTGTTTTTATACCTAGTTGTTTTGCTTCATTGTATTCATTAATTATTTTTGAGCTATTTAGTTTATATTCATCTTCAAGTGATAATTCAGGCACTATATAATGATAGTTTGTATTAAACCACTTAGTCATCTCCATTGCTACACCTGACTTATTCCCTCTTGCCATAGAAAAATATAGCTCATCATCAACCAAGTTTCTAAATCTTTTAGGAATAGCTCCTAACATTACAGCAGTATCTAATATATTGTCATATAAAGAAAAATCATTTGAACTTATATACTCAATACCGGCATCTTTTTGATAGTTCCAGTGTCTTTTCTTAAGTTCACTTGCTACTTTTTTTACTTCATCAAATGAACTTTTTTTAGCCCAAAAACTCTCTAATACTTTTTTTAACTCTCTTTTTTCACCAATTCTTGGAAATCCTATTATGTAATTTTTTTGCATTACTTTATCCTTTAATTTTTTTAATTTTAATTTATTATATGATTATGTTTAGGGATATTACAAAGGAGGATGTATTCCAGATCTTCTAAATGCAAAGTAAGTTGTATAGTATACACATCTAGGTATATAACTATTATGTAAAATAGTTAATTTTGTTTTTAATTTATAGAAGCAATTACAATGGCATGGCTTAGTATTTAATAATAAAAGAGTTTCAAATATATCAGCAGGTGGATCATTTTCATCTAATTGGCTTGACTGATCTTTATCTTTTTTTTCATTTAGAAATGAATATAGTGATGAAACTTGACTTTGTAGTTTACTATTTACACAGTGAGCTAATATACTTGCAAATGTAAAGTATTTTTTTCCAAAGCCTTTGGGTGTTTTCACAATAAGTTCCTTTTTTGAATTATACCTAAAATAAAATATATTTACCCTTTCACTCCATCCGCTCTAGGTCTTACTAAAAATCCAAAAAATATTTTTATATAAAGTACAAAAGGTATAACCCAAACTATAGATGACCATAAGTATAATTGCATAGAATACTCTTCATAAAATGGTATCACACTTCGAAGAACCGTAGCTAGTATCATAAACAATACCATCAAATGAGTATAGATATTTGATGTAAGAACTCTTCCTGTATGTATCCAAGATATTATCATCATAATCATCAAATAAGATAGTCCAATCCCACCACTTGTGATAAAATGTCTAAAATGATTTATT
>JAYEJC010000193.1:0-12688 GCA_034660335.1 Campylobacterota bacterium | reverse complement strand
TTGTCAAGAGCTGTAGCTAAAAAGAAACTGAAATTTTTAAATTCTTTTACAGTTCATCATTGTCTATATATATTAGTATATAAAACCTATCTTTTGAATCAAAATACTCTTTTGTTAATCTTATTGACAATAATTCTTCTTGTTTCTCAGAAGAGTATTCAGAATTTTCTAATTTGTCACTTAATACTCTCATAGCTCTTTTAAATGCAAGGTTTTTTTGATATTCTTTACCTTTGAAGTGTTTATTTGCTTTTCCTACAGCATAATACTTATAATCAACACTATAACCTTTGAGCCAAGTTGGTATTGAATAACTATTTTCTATTTTATTCAATTTTTTTAATCTTTTGATTTTATTTTTTGCAATTAATGAGAAACTACCATTTGGATATTTTTCATTATATAGTTTTAGTAACTCTATGTCATTACTATTTTTCACATCATTCCAAAATATAATCTCTTCATCAGAACCATACAAAAATATAACTATACATAACACTAAAAATAAATTTTTCATAAATAACCCCTTAGCCTTATAAGCTTATCACTTTTGCACCAAATCCACCCTCTTTTGATGAGCCATCTCGATATGACTTAATACAGGGATGGTGATCTAAAAAGTTTTTAACAGCATATGACAATTTTCCTGTACCAATACCATGATAAACCAACAATTCATCAAAACCTGCAATTAAACTATCAGAGATAAATTTATCTAAGTTTTCAACTGCTTCTTCTGCTCTTTGTCCATGTAGATCTAATTTTATATCACTTCTACTTGGTTTTTTAATATTTATATTGATATTTTTTGGTTTTATTTTTGGTATATTACCACTTAATTTAAGTCTAGAAAGTGGTAATTGTAATTTCATACCATCATCTGTCTCAACTAAAGCTTTTTTACCTTTTATAGATAATAACACACCTTTTGTATTATTATATTTTACCCTATCACCTTTTTTGAAGTTTATCTCTTCTTTTTTTGTTTCAACCTTTATTTGTTCTTTTTTTGCATGTACTTTATTTAATATTTGATGTTGCTCTTTGGAGTTTTGTAATTTTATAGCTTTTTTTACTTCATCTATAACATCTTGATAATCTTGTTCAAGTTTATTTTTTTCATCTACAAGTAAAGTATCTAAATTTTCTTTTTGATTTTTCAAATTCATCTCTAGTTGTTTTGTTTTTTCTATTTTATTATCTAAAATTGTTATCTTATTTTTGTATTCCCTCTCTAGACTACTACTTCTTTCTATCAACTCATTTAATTTATCTTTATCTTCACCGTATACAATTTTTGCTTTTTTTACTACTGATAATGGTATCTTATATCTTTGTGCTGTTTCAAATGCATAACTTTTACCAATAGTACCTTGTAAAAATTCATATGTAGGTTTACGGTTCTCTTCATCATAAACAGCAGCTATTAAATCAACTTGATTATTTGAAGCTAATAATGCTGCTAGCCTTTTATGATGAGTTGTTACTATTATTTTAATATCTTTTTGTATCAATTCTTCAATAATCACTTTAAATAATGATGCTGCTTCATCACTATCTGTACCTAATTCAATCTCATCTACCCCTACTATTGTATTTGTTTTATTAAAAAGTTTACTAAACTCAACCATTCGCCCAGCAAAAGTAGATATATCATTTTTTACACTTTGAGGGTCATCTAGAATTGCACTAATATTTTTAAAACTACCTATTGAAGTTGATGGATTACAATTATATGGAATAAGATATTTTGACATAAATACTGCACTAAGTATTGATTTTAATAACATTGTTTTACCACCAGCATTTACACCAGTTATCATAATCACATTTTTTGTAAAATCAACTGATATACTTTTTGCATCTTTTATTGCAGGATGTTTAAAATCAATTAATTTTTGACTCTTTTTAGTTGATTTAGTTGGTAATATAAAATTTTTATCATCTAGTTTTGCAAATTCTAGTCTTGCTTGATAATGATCATATTTATCAAACTCTTTATTTATATATTTTAAAAAAAGTAGATGCTTATGAAAAATATTGCTAAACTCTTTTGATATTTGATATACTATCTCATCTTTTAAATTAATCAAATCTGCTTGTTTTTGCTTTATATCTGCTACACTATGAGGTAATACATAAAAAAAACCACTACTACTTCTATCTAAAACTTTAGCTTTTAGTACATGATTAAAGCCAGCTCTTACCATCAAAGTTTGTTCACCATGAACTAAATGTATCTGTTTATCTACTAAATATAGTTGTAAGTTTTTACTGTTAAGTACGCTATATAACTTCTGTTTTAGTGCATCACGATTAGTATATAAGTTATTATTTACTCTATCCAAGTCCTCATTAAAACCTTGAATAAGTTCACCTTTATCATTAAAATAATTACTAATTTGTTCTAACTCTTCAGGTATAATAATTTTATCTATCCAAATCTTTAATCTATTATCAAAATTAAATTTTTTAAGATAGTTAAAATAATTTATTATTTTAATAAATTCATATATTTCATAAAGCTTCAACACACCTTGCTTATGTAAATACACAATAGCACTATCTAAATTATCAAGTTTTTTTGGACTTTTTAAATTATGTTTTTCTAACTCTTTTAATATAGAATAATGAATATTTATATCACCTTCTAATACAACACTTTTCTCTCTACAAAAAAGAGAACTTAACTTTTCTAAATGATTTTTTAAATCAAGTTTTTTTACTAAATTTTCCAATATTCAACTTTGGTTTTATAATTTTTGATTTTGCAATCAATTTTTGTTCTGAATGGGGACTTGAATCTTTTTCACTACTGTATATTGATATATCTTCTCCAAATACTTGTCTTTCTTGCAATTGTTCTACCAAATATTCCATATTACTAATACTAAATTCTGGAATATAGTTATTTATCTTAGCAAATTCTTGTCTAATATCAACACTATTTATCTCTACTAACTCTATATTTTCATGATATATAAATCCAAACTTTTTCCTAACTTTCAATAATTCTTCTTTTATAGTTGGATGTAGATAGTGATTTTTTTTCTTAGAAACTTTCAATACAAAGCTATTATTATCAAAATCTATAAGCTCCCATCTTAGGTTCATTATATCTTTTTTTCTTCTTCCATGTAAAATAAACAATATAAAAGCTAAATAAGATGGTTGGTTTTGAAATACAATAGATGAAACATTATATATCTCATTTAACTTTTCTTTAATTGTTTTAAGATAAATATTTTCTTGAATAACATTGATATTAAAACTATTACAAGGATTTACTTTTATGATATTTCTTTTTACTGCAAGTGAAAATATTTCATGTAAAAAGCTATATGTAATTTTTAAAGTACTTAATTTCAAATTTTTATAATATTGAAAATCAAATATTTTTTTTATTTCAAAATGATTTATTTCACTAACTTCCATAAGTCCAATAAATCTTTTTATGTACTTTTCATAATAATCAATTTGAACAAAATTTGATTTTTGGGTTAAGCTGTATGATTTTTGAATAAAACTATCAAATGTCAAGATAGGATTTTTTATAATTAGTTGTTTATGTTTAGCTTTTAACTTTGACACAGTAGTTTTAGCTACAGCTAACTTCATCGAACTATTCCAATTTTTAGTAGAATAATCTAACTTTCCACTAAACTTTTTTGAAGATATCATAAAGCTATAATAAAATTTATCTCCAGAATCACTTATCCATAAGTCATCTGTAATACTGGTATATTCACTATCTTCTATTTTCATATCTTACTTATTTATTAAAATAGCTAAAGAAACCCTATCTTTAATATTTAGTTTAGAAAAGATACTACTAATGTGTTTTTTAACTGTAACAATTTGAACATCTAGTTTTATAGATATATCTTTATTTGATAAACCATCTGCTACTAAATTTGCTACTTCATTCTCTTTTTTTGACAATTTTGATATTAGTTTTTGAGAATTTGTTTGCTCAACATTTATAGAAATATGTTTAATAATATAGTTCATAAGTTCAGGATAAAGCCAAACATTATCATTTTTTACAGTTTCAATAACTTGTTCAATTATTAGCTTATTAGTTTTCTTACCTAAATAACTCTTAAAACCTTTTTTAATCATATATGCACCATGTGCTAATTTTGGCTCTTCTAAAATTGATATAACTTTTAATGTTTTTGGTATCTGTAATAGATAATCCATAACATCATCTATTGATTCAAATTGATCTAAATCTAATATTAAAATATCATCATTATTAAAACTATTTTCTAAATAATAATTTTTATCACTTAAAATTTTAACATCAAATTTCTTACCAAATTCCGCTTCCCAATAATTCTCTATAAACTGTATTTTTGAACATACATAAATCATACTAATCCCTCTGAGTTGTTTTAAGTATTGGCTTTAACAAAAAGGACATAATACTCTTTTTTCCTACCAATACATCTGCATTTACCATCATACCTACTTTTATCTTATACTTTTCATTATTATTTAAATAATTTTTCTTAGTTTTAACATATATTAGGTATTCGCTAGCTCCTGTCTCTGGATCTGTAATTGTATCTGGGCTAATATTAGTTATTTTTCCTTCTAAATCACCATAAATAGAATAATCAAAAGCTGTTACTTTTAATTTAACATCTTGACCAATATGAAGTTTTGCTATCTCCTCTGGCTTCATCTTAACTTCTGCAATCATCTCATAATTATCAGGTACAATAGTCATTATATCTGCTGATGCTTGTATTGAACTACCTATTGTATGAATAAAAAGTTCTTTGATAATACCATCGACAGGTGATCTTACAACTGTTCTTTCTATAATATCAACTAAATTCTTTTTTGTCTCTTTTAGTCTTAATATCTCAGCATTTGTTTCGTTATATAATACAGATGCCTTATTTCTAAAAGTTAATTTTGTCTCCTCTATAGTATTTTTTATCTCTTGTATTTGTGTTTTTGTTTGTACTATTGTCTCTTTTGAGCTTCTTAAGTTACTTAGAGCATCATTTAATTCTCTTTCTAATCCTCTTAACTCATATTTTGTAAAGATTTTTTGTTTTTCAAGTTTTTTCTTTGCTTCAAACTCTTCTTGAAGCATAATATAGTTCTCTTCTAAAATCGATGACTTATTTTCTGCATCAATTAATGCACTCAATTGGTACTTTAATTTTTCTTTCTGTTTTGATATATTTTGATTTAATTCTTTTTGATTTGATAAATAATAACTTTTTTCTAATACTATTAGTTGTTGATTACATTCACCTTCACATACTATATCATCCATTGGCAAAGCATTTGATTCAGCTTTTAGTCTTGCTTTTTTTGCTATTAGTTCTTCTAGTCTAATTTTATTTTCATCTAGCTTACTTTGATAAGATATTGGGCTTAATTTTAATAATACTTGACCTTTTTTTATACTATCTCCCTCTTGCACATAGATAGCCGATACTACACCACCCTCAAAGTTTTTAATGTGTTGTACTTTTGTAGTAGGGATAAATTTACCACCACCTCGAGATATCTCATCTATATCAAAACTCACAGCATACAATAAAAATAAGAAAATAAAACTAACTACTATTTTAACAACAGCACTTACTTTATAAGAGATTGTATCTAACACAGCAGCACTAGTACTAGAGATATAATCTAGCGTTGAAGCATGAAGCTTTTCAGATGCTAATATTTTTTTTTGAAATTTTCCTAATAAAATTTTTGTTGATATATCTTCAACTGCAAAAGTAAATCCTTTTAACATATTAGCTTCATATGATGGATATATAAAAGTGTGTGTATTAATAACAGTATTATCAATCGATGTCATTTTAATATCTGTACCCCATGCTTCTTTTCCATGACTAGAAACATATTCACATCCATGAAAAAACTTTTCTGTATCTTCATGTTCTAAAAGCATATTATATTTTACAGACCTCAAAAACTCTTCAGAGTAACCAAACTTATCTACAAAAGCCTTACTTACATTTGTAATATTTAAATCTTTATCAACAACAACATACATCATATGATTATCAATAATACCATCTAATTCATCTCGTTGATGTTTAAGTTCTGTTTCTAGCTTTTCTGCTGTTTTACTTGCTCTTTGTTCTCTTTTTAGCTCTTTTTTTAGTTTTTTTAATTCCTCTTCAAGCGATACCATATCTTTAACACTATCTTGATTTGATTTTATATCTAATTCTTTATTTTCAATATTAGTTGTTTCCATATTATTGCCTTTTATTTGACATAGCTTTTAATACATCTTCTTTTTTACCATCCATAGCAATCTTTCCACCATCCATTATAATAACTCTATCTACCAAAAATAGATCAGATGGATTATGAGTAATTAAGATCAATGTTTTTTTATCTAAAAATTTTTTCAAATTTTTAAGGATTCTTTGTGAAGTACCACTATCAAATGATTTTGTAGGTTCATCTAATATAAATAATGAACTATCATCAAGTATCGTTCTTGCAAGTGCTATAGATTGTGCTTGTCCACCTGAGAGATTTTCACCTTTTTCAACAATTGGCAATTCAAAACCTTTTGGATGTTTGTTGATAAAATCACTTGCACAACTCAGATTTGCAGCATCCAATAGCTCTTCATCACTTGCTTTATGGTTTTTCATAAGCATATTACTTCTAGCAGTTCCTGCAAAAAGAACTATCTCTTGAGCCATATATGATATATTTGCTCTAATCTCAACAGGGTCTATTTGTTGAACATCTATTCCATCAATTAAAACTGATCCTTCATCTTGATAGTAGTATCCTAATAATAGTTTTTGAATAGTACTTTTTCCACTACCTACTTTTCCTAAAATAGCTACCTTTTCACCTTGATGGATTCTAAGATTTATATCCATAAGTTGTTTTTGTTCTGTTCCAGGATAAGAAAATGTTACATTTTTAAACTCTATCTCACCTTTAAAAGCAGGTCTTCTTACAAACTGTTTATCAGCTGGATGTTCTGATTCTAAATTCATTACATTTTCAATAGATTCATATGCAGAAACGATATGTTGATAGTATGCTATCATACCAGCTACTTGACCCATAGGTCCCAAAGCTCGCCCAGACATAATAACAGTAGCAACTAAAGCACCTGTTGTAAGTGCTTGAGAGTCTACCATATATGCACCAAATATGATTAAAAGTACTGTATTTAACTGAGTAACAAACCCAGATACTGTTCCAATAGCTGCTGATAATGTTTTTGTTTTAATACCTTTATCAGCAATTTCCCCAGTAGCTTCTTCCCATTTGTACTGAGATAAACTTAAAGCATTTAAACTCTTAATTGTTTCAAGATTTGATATTGATTCTATTAAAACACCATTTTTCAAACTACTAGCACCAGATGTTTCTTTTACACTTTCTAACATCTTGTTTTTTACACTTAATGTATAGATAATAACAACAGCAATTGATACAATAGTCACCCAAACTAAATGACCAGCTACAAAATATATAGTAAATAAAAATATAAATACAAAAGGTAAATCAATCAAAATAGCAATAGTACTAGATGCCATAAAACTTCTAATTGATTCGAACTCTTTTAGTACATTTGCAAAGGAACCTATTGGTTTTGGTATAACTGATATTTTCAAATCCATAACTTTTTCAAAGATTATAGATGACATAATAATATCAGCTTTTTTACCAGCAACTTCTAGCAAATAGGTCCTCACAAAGCGTAAACCTAAATCAATAATATAAACAACAATTACCCCCAAGGCAAATATCCAAAGGGTGTCAAAAGCAGCAGTAGGTATAACTCTATCATATACATTCATTGTAAAAATTGGAGTTGCTATCATAAAAAGATTTATTACAAGAGAGGCTAATAATACATCTTTATAGATATATTTAATAGTATGCATAGTATCCCAAAACCAATGTTTTTGTTTATTATCAATAAGTTTAAAATCTTCAGATTCAAATCTAAATTCCCGTTTTAGGAAAAAAGCCATACCAAAGTATTCATTTCTTAAATCTTCTATTTTTACTTTATTTACAATATCACCAACCTCTGGTAATATTATATGTGCATGCTCTTTTGTCTCATCAAATGATTCTAAAATACAAGCATTGACCTCCATCTTATCATCTGTTCTTAAAAGTATAATACAAGGTAATACCAAACTACTTATCTCATCTAATGCAAGTTTTGCGATTCTTGTCTCAAATCCAGCTCTTTTTGCGGCTCTACTAAACAATGCTCTTGAGTTATTTGGTTTTACAGAAAAAAGTTTTGGTACACTTTCCCCTTCAGCTATAGGCAAACCCTCACTTAAAACTTCTGCACTATAAGGTTTTCCATGTAGTTTTGAGAACATCACCAATGAATCTAAAACTGAACTCTCTATATGTTTTCTAAATTTAGTCAATTTTTATCCCTTTTGATCTAATATAATATATTATCTTTTATAACACCAATTTGTGTTAATACTTTATATTTTGAAAGTATCATGTCATATTTATTTTCAATATATTGTCTTTTTGCATTATATACACTATCTACTACATCCAATAATCCATTTGCATCTATTTTAGAAAATTTATAATCATAATTAGAGGCTATATATTCTTCCTCTCTTCTATTTACTAATTCAACTAAAAAATCATATTTCACCATATTTAATTCGTATAGACTGTATGCCATATCAACTTTATAGGTTACATCTCTTACAACAGAATCTCTTTTTTGTATCTTTTGTCTATATTCTAAAAGTTTTTTCTTATATTCAGCCGCTTCCTTACCACCTGAATACAATGACAAACTAGCCTCAAGTGATATAGATGTTTCATCAGTTATCGTTTCATCCTCTACATCATGCTCATTTAATCTACTTTTTTTAGCAACTAAATTAAGTGTAGGATAAAAACTTATTTTAGCTTTATCAAGTTTTGCTTTATAAAGTTTAATATTTTGATTTGCTTCTTTCATATATGGTGATAAAATTTTTGATTCATTCAAAGCTAAAATTGGATTCTCAAAATATTCACTTTGTGGATTTAGAACTTCAAAAAACTCTATATCTTTTTCATCAAAATCAATATATTTTTGCATTGTTGTAATACTATCTAAGTATCTTTTTGTATCCTCTTCAAAATTCATAAACCTAGTGATACTTCTAGCTTGAATTTTAGAAAAATCTTTTAAAGATATCAATCCATTTTGAAATCTCAACTCCTCTTTTTCTAACCATACAATATACTCACCATAATTTTCTCTTGATAATTCATAGTATTCATAAGTTTTTTGAATCGTCAAAAAAGCTTCTGCTAAACTATAAATCAAATCATTCTCAATCTGTTCTTTAGCATATATAGTTGTTTGATAATTATATTTTGTTATTCTTTCCTCATCTCTATCTTGAAATTTATTAAAAATATTATATCTTATACTAATATCATTTGATGTATTATATCTTTGTGTCTTAATATTTTCTACATCATATTCATGATAATTTTTATAACTTGAATTCAAAGTAATTGTTGGATTAAATGCAGTTTGTGCTATTTTTATATCTTGTTTTATTGAGTTGATCAACTCATATTGTTCATTTAAAGTTGGATTTTCTACTAAAAGTTTTTTTGTATATTTTTGTAGTGTAATAACTTTTTTTTGTTCATCTAATAACTCTAACTCATCAGCTTCATCTACTACTTGAGTTTTATTGTATACACTATATATATCTTTTGTAAAAATAACTTGAAATTCAATTCTTCTTGATAACTCTTTATTTTCACTTCCATCTTTGTTATATATCAATTCAGATGAGGAAAAACCTCTTGCAGCAATCTTCTCTTCTAACCATTCTATATTATTTTGAATATCATCACTCTCTAAATTTATAGTATAAGACAAAACCTTATCGGCTCTCTCTTGAGATAAAATAAGATTTCTTTCATATTTTGATTGTACACTATTTCCTTTTTTATTTTCAGAAGAGGTATGACCTTTAATTATAATTTTTTCTATTTTATCCTTATGTTTACTAAGAATAGCGATATATCTAGGTGAAAAATCTTGTAAAATAACATTAAATAATTCACTTGTTCTCACACTACCCTTTTGAAATAAAAATTCATCTTTTGTAAATCTAATAATAAACTTTTTTTTATTAAACTCGACACCCCAAATATCAAAATCAGTTTTAAACTCATTTTTTATATCATCATATATAACACTTCTAGGATCATTGTTTGCATACAGATTTGATGTAATGATAAAAACAATCAAATAATATAGAATTTTATTCATCTATTTTATATTTCCTTTCAACATTAAAAAAACAGAAAGTCTATTGTTATTGATATCAATACCCAAATCAAATATTTTCACATTGTTTCTATTTAATTTTGATAGTTCACAAACTTTTACAGGATTAACAATAAGTTTAATTTCATTATTTGTCATTTTAGAGATTTTGATTTTCATATTATTTATAATCTCTTCTGATATGGCAAGTAAATCTGTATCAAAATCAGTAACTATTTCAGCTTTGTTATCTCCTGTCATCATATTAAAAACTCTTGAAATGCTTTCGATTGGAATTATCAATGACCATGATAAAGGTGTCTTTGAATCAGATTTTAAAAATTTATTATCAAATTCTAATAAATTTTTATCTTTTATTTTTTCTATATCAATTATACTCTTTTTTTCCAATTTTATATTTGTAGTACTTAATGTTTCTTTTAAAACATTTGATAAACTAAGTTGAATTAGAGCATATGGATTAAAAGTTTTATCTTGTTGTTTTTTAACATCCTTCTTCACTTTAGGATTGTTACTTTTACTAATATCAATCTTAATATTTTTTTCTTTTGGTTCAGGCTTTTTTTCTAATACCTTAGGCTCTTCTTTCTCTTCTTTAGAGATATTAACTTTATCTTTAATCTCATTTTTAGGTGGAATAATATTATTATTTTTCATTAAGTTTTTATAATACAACCAATCAGCTGTCATATCAACAAGAGCAACAATCAAACTTCTTTCGCTACTTTGTTTGTTGTATCCCATCTCGTTTAATTTAATAATAAAATGATGAGGATCCCCATCTACAGACATAACAGTTTTGTAAAGTTTTCTTGGATCATCTAAAATATAATCAACCCAATACTTACCATCAACTAGCTGCTCGCATATATAATTTGGTCCATCATATTTTTCAAATAACTCACTTACACATCTATGTTTTTCTCTAAAACCTTCAAATGTTTTAAATCTTCGAAAAAATCCCTTTATAAACCTTCTATTAACTTTTGTTATAGCTTTACCATCATGCATAAACATTAGATTTGGTTGATTATCAAATAAATTATCTAGCTCTTTTTGTTTATAATCAAGCTCATCTGTTTTACCTTTTAAATCATCATTTATTACAACCAAACTACTATTTTCAAGCTCAACATCTTTGACTTTTTTAATCATATAAAAATATTTTATTAAAAACAAACATAAAATAATAATAAAAATTGTTAATAATATATGTATTTTTTGAAAAAAATCTAAATCTTCGTAATTTATCTCATCTAATGGCTTGAAAATAATAGCTTTTGCTACAGATATATTATCTTTATTTTTAATAATAAACTTAGAAACTAAATGATCACTTTTTTTACTTATTAGATATTCATCTTCCCAAGTGCCACAAAACATCTCTACATCTGTTTGCTTTAGTAGTTTTAGTAAATAACTACTTGCATTTGAATTTACTACATAACAATCCCCAACAAATTTTTTTGAGTATGATAACTCTTGAACTATGTTTTTTGAATCAATTTCATTTAATAAAATAACACTTTGAAATCCACTCTTAGCAAATAAATCAACTAAAGAATCAAAATGTATATTCACACCAAATAGTCCCAAAAACTTATCTTTTTGATAAATAGGAATTTTATTTGTTAGTGTCATACCATATTTACTTGATTCTATTGATGTTTTAACTCTTGGATATTTCACAAGATGTGCTAGTTTTTGATCATTTCTTATCAAATCATCACCTGCTAAATATGTCCAACTTCTTTTGAAACTAATACCCTCAAAATCAATAACCTCAGCTTGAATATCTGCATATTCTTTTGTTGTTCTCATCTCTTCAAGTAAGCTGTCCATGTTTAAAATAGTGGAATTATTTTTTATTAATGCATTTTTTATAGATTCATTTTTTGATAATGATGATGAAATTAATGTTGATGTATTTAACTTCTCCTTTAACATAATCTCATATTGATTTAATATATTTTTGTTCACTTGAGTATATATTTCATCTTTATATGATTCTGTTTTACTGCTATATATCTCTTTTGAAATATATGAAATAACAAATACTAAAACAACAAATAAAATCATAACTAATGTTTCACTACCTACAAACTTATTTGTTTTATTAAGTATATCTTTAGTTTTTTGTGTATTAGACTCTTGAGCCATTAATATATCCTAAAATATGAATTTTATATTATTATACTAAAGTATACCTTAATAAAAATTTTATTAGTTATTTTCAGTTACAAGCTTATATTATTGAATAATTTACATCTATTATATTTTGAATATTATCTAATTCAATATTACTAAAAATCATATCATCATTTGAGTATGAACTCATATCTATAATTTCAGAATTGTTATTACTAAAAATACTAT
>JAYEJC010000192.1:0-3058 GCA_034660335.1 Campylobacterota bacterium | reverse complement strand
ACCTGGCAGTCAAGCTCCTCATCGCCGATAATACTGCAGGGTCCCCTTGTGGAAACGTAGGTCGCCGCCAACTTTTGAGATGTTTTTTTTTGCCTTATTTTCTATTGAAATTTGTTTATGAATTTTAATATCTATTTAATTTTATATGCATTCCCAGCAGAGAGAGACTGTGAAATAACCTGGCTCGCTCCCATCGTCCTCGATGGGAGTGTATATTGTCTTCAAGAATAGCAAAATATAAGTATGAATTCCCATCGGGGACGATGGGAACGAGAAAAGTCGGCGTTCCAAGCTTTTCGGAATCTGGACTTTAGTCCAGACTAATGCCAATTTAAACTGATATTACGCACAGACTAAAGTCGTGGGTTCCGAAATAATTTATTTTTGTATTAGTTTATGTGATTTAGAAAATTTTATTATAGCTAGTTTAATTTTTTTTTGATAAAATCTTTAGTATGAAAAATACAGAAAATATAGAAGAGCAACAAAATAGAATATCAGCTGAAGTACTTGAGCATATGATGAATCCAAAGAATTATGGAAAGTTAGAAGATGCAGATGGAATAGGGATGGGAGCAGATAAAAAAACTGGTGAATTTGCAATGGTTTATATCAAAGTAGATGATGATATTTTAAGTGATATTTCATTTGGTTGTAATGCATGTCAAGATACTGTAATAGCTGGGTCATTATTTACAGAGATGGTCAAAGGTGATACTTTGGAAAATAGTATAAAAGCTTTAAAACTAATGGGTGAAAAGATACTTGAAGCACCAAAAAAAAATCAAGCTTGTACTGGTATGATTTTAACAGCTATGAGAGCTGCTTTAATAAATAGAGAAAATAAAATTAAGAATATAGATGAAGATATGTTTACTATAGATATAAAAGAGTCTTGTGAGGGGATTAATCTTGCTTAGTCTTAATGAAATATATCAATCAAAACATGAATTATGGCTAAAAGTTCTTTATAGTTCATTTGCAATTAATGATGAAAAAATAAAAAGTAAAATATATGATTTCGCTCAAATAGAGTTTCGACATCTTAAATGGTTATCAAATAAACTTAAAGAAAATAATATCAACTATAATTATGAAAAGTATGCCATAGATATTCAAAAAAATACTACTTTTGAATATTTTGAATATATTATAAGTGAAATTAAATTATGTTTAAAAAAGTATAATACTGATGAAGCATTGTTTGCAAGAATGATATCTGATGAGTTTTATTTTATAAATGAATTAGAAACTTTATTAAAAGACAAAAATAACAATACCAAAATAACTGCTTTTAATAAAAACAGAGTGTATGAAAATAAAAATTTAGATGATATCTCAAAAGATGCACTTACAATTTTTTTATTTGAGGAGAGCTATAAAGAATATGAATTGATATTATTGTATTCTTATTTTCAAAATTATACAAATGATATACTTCAATATAATGTATATCAAGATATGATAGATGAATCACAATTTCATCTTAAAAGTTTTGGTAATATGATGGCAAAGATGGGCATATTGGCAATTCCTAGAACAGTTATTGAGTCATTGTATATAAATAAAGATGTAAAACAATTTTTAATTGATGGTGTTGATGAAGAGATAAAAGCAAAAGAGGAGTGCGCTTCTTTGGCGGAGGCTATTAAAGATGAAGAGATATCTCAATTTTTGACTTTTATTATGTATCAAGAAGATTATCATATTACACTTATGAAAAAGGCTATAAAGCAGTTTAATGATTAGTTTTTTTATGTTTTGGAATATATATAGTTTTATTGTTATTTTAATTGTAGCATTGTTAATAAAAAGGTATCTATAGTGAGTATCTATTTAGAAAAATATAATTTCACAGTATCTCAAAAGAATATTTTAAAAAATATTGAATTAGATTTTCAAATGTGGAATGAGAAGTCATTTGATGATATGTTTCCTTGTGATTTAGAGGAAAAATATGAAAATAAGCAGCTTGCAAAAAAGATATTTGAATATTATGTTGATATACATAAAAAGCTAAAAGAACAACCAAATAACTATGAAAATTTTAAAGATCTTAAATATGATGTAAGAAAATATAGTTTTGAATCTGTTCAAAAAGAGGGCTTAGGTTTGGGTGCTTGTCCAGTTGCTAGTGAGGGTACAAGGTGTTGTAATTTACTTACTTTAGATGCAGTTGAGTCTTGTGGTTTTGACTGTTCGTATTGTTCTATTCAAAGCTTTTACAATCAAAATAAAATAGCTTTTGATAAGGATTTTAAAACAAAATTAGAAAACTTAAACTTAGATCCAAATCAAACTTATCATATAGGCACAGGTCAAAGTAGTGATAGTTTGATGTGGGGAAATCGTGAAGGTGTTTTAGATGCTCTTTTTGAATTTGCTAAAAAAAATCCAAATGTTATTTTAGAGTTTAAAACAAAATCAAACAATATAAAATATCTTCTTGAAAATGATGTACCAAAAAATATACTTTGTACTTGGAGCTTAAATACTCAAACAATTATAGATAATGAAGAGCATCTTACAGCATCACTAGATGAAAGAATCAACAGTGCAAGACTAGTAGCTAATAAAGGTGTAAAAGTTGGTTTTCATTTTCATCCGATAGTTGTATATGAAAATTATCTTGATGAATATAAAGAGGTTTATGATAAGCTATTGGAAACATTTAAAACAGATGAAGTTGCTCTTATCTCTATGGGTACACTTACTTTTATCAAACCAGTAATAAAAAAACTTCGCCAACGCGAGATGAAAACAAAAATCTTACAAATGCCTTTTGAAGATATAAACGGTAAAAAATCTTATGATTTAGATACTAAAAAAGAGATGTTTAAACATCTATACAAAAGCTTTAAACCATGGCATGGTAAGGTTTATTTTTATATGTGCATGGAGGCTCATAGTCTTTGGAAAGATGTGTTTGGTTATGAATACTCTTCAAATAATCAAATGGAAGATATGATGAAGATGAGTTATATGGATAAGATAAGTATAATATGATATAATAATATTAATAAAAAATATACAGAATTATATAAGTTATTAATAGATT
>JAYEJC010000191.1:0-3082 GCA_034660335.1 Campylobacterota bacterium | reverse complement strand
GGGAAACTATTTATATTAAATTATGATTAATTTTTATAAATGCTTCTGCAATAAGAAAATCATACTCATCATCAATATCAACAGAATCTTTTTTATCCATAATATAGCTATAGATATTTTTAGTTAAGAAAAAAGTCTTATTTCCTAAAAGTTTCTTTGTATTTGCAATATAAATAGCACCATTTAATCTATAATGCTTAGTTTGATCTTGTGATCTATTGGTGTCTATGTTTTTTACAAACTCTGATATATCTAAATCTTCTTTTATTTTCATATTCCATTGTACTGGATGGTCAACTTCACAAGTAGATATAACAGCATCTGCATTTTTTTCTATTAATAGTTTTATCGCTTCATCTATATGTTTTGTTGTCCTAAGTGGGCTAGTTGGTTGTAGAAGTATAGTATAATCATAGTTTTCATTTTGACTTAAAATAGTATGCTTTATAGCATCAAATGAAGTCGCTGTATCACTTGCTAGGTGGTCTGGTCGTTTTATAACTTCACTACCATACTTTTTAGAAATATCTAAGATCTCAGCATCATCACTTGTAACTATTGTTTTTGTTATATATTTGCTTTGTAAAGATGCTTCAATAGTATATGCTAGAATGGGTTTACCATTTAGATTAAGGATATTTTTTCTTGGAAGTCTTTTGCTACCACCACGAGCTGGTATTATAGCAAGTATTCTAGGAACATTTTTCATTAAAACACTTCACTATACTCTACTTGTGCTTGTTCAAAATCAGATATTCTACCTATATCCATCCAGTATTCATGCACTGGAAAAGATATGGTTTTTAAGCTCTTTTGTATTATATCTTCAAAAAGTGTAGGCATATCATAAAACTCATTTTTTGGAATTAGCTCAAAAACCTGAGGTGAGAGAGTGTATATACCAGCATTTACAAAAAAACTTTGTATAGGTTTCTCTTTTATAGATGTTATATCACTGCCATTTGTTTCTATCACACCATAAGGTACTTGATAGTCATACTCCCTTACGCACATAGTAGCTACAGAATTTTCAAATGAATGAAAATCAAGAAGATGTGAAAAGTTTACATTTGTAAGCAGATCTGCATTCATCACAAAAAAAGGCTCTTGCGGTCTGTTTTTGATTAGACTTAAAGCCCCTGCTGTTCCTAGTCTTTTTGTCTCTTGAATATAATCAATATTTACACCAAGCTTACTACCATCACCAAAATACTCTTTTATCATATCAGCTTTGTAGTTTACACTTATAGTTATATTTACAAAACCATATTTAGCGAAGTTTTCTATTATGGTTTCTAGTATTGGTTTGTTTCCAACTTTTAAAAGTGGTTTTGGGGTATCTTCTGTAAGTGGTCGTAGGCGTGTACCTAAACCTCCAGCCATAAGGATTACTCTATTTCTTTTGGTAGTTATTTTTAATAATGTAGCCAAATCTTCTATATCTACTAGTTTGCCATCATTATCAACTATTGGTATTTGATAGAGTTTTTTAGATATAGCTTTTTGAATGATTGATTCTTTTGAGTCATTAATATTGGCTAAAGTTGGTGTTTTGAAATAAAGATTATCAATAGATGATTCTAGATTTAGACCATTTAAAAGTCCTCTTCTTATATCTCCATCAGTTAGTGTTCCTATCACTTTTTGAGTTTCATCAAGGACTATAGCAATTCTAATTGCACCTTTATCTATAATTTGAAGTGCTTCTTTTATTGATTGATTTTTATTGATTGTTATTTCATTGTGATTAATCATTTTTTATATCCCAAAAACTTTTTTTAATAATTGTATCTAAATTTATCTCTAATAATCTTGTGATGATTTTAGTTGAGCTATTTTTTCCCTCATAAGGGTTGCTAGTGTTTTTTAATTTTTTTTGAAACTTTTGTGAGTAAACTTTTTTGATTGAGTGAAGGATTGAAGTTTTATCACTATCACAATCAATCACACTTGAAGCCTTTATTCTCCCTTTTTGTCTATTTCCAATATTTATTGTAGCAATTTTAAAACTAGGTGCCTCTATTAAGCCACTAGAACTATTGCCTAATACCAAATCTACAAACTGCAAGGCACTTAAATATCGCAACATACCAAGTGAGCTAAAAGCTACTGTATTATTTTGATTTATTGATACATACTCATCAATCATTTTATTTATCACTCGTCCATCAGTATCGCTATTTGCTTTAGTAAATATAATATTTGTATCTTCTAGCTTATCCAAAGCAGATAATAGCTCTTGAAATTGTTCTTTTGCTGTATTGTTTTCTAGTGTTACTGGATGAAAAGTCACTAAGATATTTTTTTTATTGAGTTTAAAATCAATAGATTTTTCAAACTCATCTTTTCTTAGTAGCTTGAGATTCTTTATATTTTCAACTCCTAAGCTACCAACATTGAAAACTCTATTTGGATTTTCTCCTAGTTGAATCACTCTATTTTTATACTCTTGTGTTGCTGTAAAATGTATATGACTCATTTTTGTAATACTATGCCTAATAGATTCATCAAAAGCACCCTGGGTAGTCTCTCCACCATGAAGATGAGCTATAGGAATACAGGCTATCATAGCAGCACTAACAGCTGCAAATATCTCATATCTATCACCTAGTACTACTATGATATTTGGTTTCAACTCTTCAAGAGATTCAGCAAAAGATATTTGAGCTAAACCCATTGATTTAGAGATACCAATAGTGGTATCTGATGACAAAAGCATCTCTATTTTTTTATCAATTTGAAAATCTTTTTCAATCTCTTTATAGGTTAATCCAAATTCAGGGCTAAGATGCATCCCTGTTGCTATTAGTTGAAGCTCTAAAGATGGATGATTTGAGATCTTTTTTATTAGTGGATATAGTATTCCATATTCTGCCCTTGTACCTGTCACTACACATATTTTTCTATTCATATCAACTCATCTTCTTTATAATCTTTTGTTGCAATAGTGCCAATTATCTCATCCCATCTCATTGGACTTATACCATCACCTGGTCTTTTTATAGCTAAATTTTCTTCACTTAAAATATCACCTTTTTTAATATCACAGTGTGCTACTATAGATTTTCTTGCTATTTTAATA
>JAYEJC010000190.1:0-3085 GCA_034660335.1 Campylobacterota bacterium | reverse complement strand
CTAAAGATAAATTGTATTTTGTTTGATATTGTGCTACTTCTATTAACTCAGATGATGAAAGTTTACCCTCATCTATTAAATAATGTCCAAAAAATTTAATCGCCATTCATTATCCTTTCATAATTATTTCATCAAATTTTGATAATAATACATCTTCATCATAAGGCTTTTGTAAAAAACCTATCGCTCCTATTCTTAATGCATCTATAATTTTTTCTTTTGTACCCATAGAGCTTGCCATAAGTACTTTAATATCAGGGTAGATAAGCTTCAACTCTTTTAATGTTTCCATACCATCTTTATTTGGCATAACTACATCCAAAAATATAATATCTGGTTTAGCTTTTTTTACAGCTTCTATAGCCTCATTCCCATCATAAGCACTAGTGATTTCCACTTCTCTTTGGGATAATATACCAGTAAGCAATTTATGCATAAGTTTTGCGTCGTCTACTATCAATACTTTTGTCATTTTATTTCCTTAATTTTTTTAGTTTTATATAGTATCCTAAAAAAATGTAATATTAATGTAACTTTTATATTTAAACTTATTTTAAGTTAATTCTAAAACTATTTTAACTCTTCCTGTATCTTTTGAGATATCAATATTGATTTATTTACAAATTTATCATCTTTATCATATATAATTATTCTTCCCATCGTGGATCTTCCCCTATATCTTTTCGTGGCTGATCAATATAAAAACCTTGTGCATAATCAATATCCTCTATTATTATCTCATTTAATACATTTTTACTATGAACAAATTCACCAATAGTTTTAGCATCAATTTTTTTGCTAAAATCTACTAGTGTATTTACAATTTTTTTAGAGTTTTCATCATTATCAATATTTTTGATTAGAGATGCATCTATTTTTAGATAATCAACATTTAATTTTAATAAATATGAAAAATTTGAATATCCTGTACCAAAATCATCAATTGCTATTTTTGTACCGTATGATTTAACACTGGTTATAAATGAGTTAATCATATCAAAATTTTCAATCCCTTCATCTTCAAGTAGCTCTATAACTAATCTTGAAGCTATATTTGGATTATTTTTTAATTTATCTAATATTAAATTCACTGTAGGTATATGTTCTATGTCCTCAACAGAGATATTTATAGAAAATTCATAGTTTGTATCTTTGAACTTTTCAAAGCTTTGATTTATCACGATTGCTGTTATTTGGTTATAAAGTTTAGCTTGTTTAGCTATATCTAAAAAGAAAAAAGGTGATATCACTTTTCCATCTTCTGCTATAAGTCTTACTAAAGTCTCATATTTTTCAACTTTTTGAGTTTTTATATTATATATAGGTTGATAAAAGGCCTGTATTCTATCCTCTTTAATAGCTTTTTTTAATATACTTAACCATTTATGTTTATCTTTGATGTGTTTATTTATACTTATACTCTCATCATATATTACAAAGTTTTTTTTCATCTTTCTTGAATGGTTTAATGCTATATCTGCAGTCTTTAAAAGATTTATATCCTCAAAAGATATACCACAACTAAGATATATAGCTATTGTGTTATCTTTATCTTCATAAAAGCTATCTTCTATTGATTGTAATATTTTTTTAATATCATCTATAAAAGTATCATTTGACTTAGTATCATTTTCAAAATTAAAAATTGCATATTCATCAGATGGAAGTTTATAGAGTTTATAATTATACTTAGTAGATAAGTTCAAAAGCTTAGAACCAATATCAATAAGATACAAGTCCCCTATTTCAAAACCATAAAAATCATTTATTTCACTAAAACCATCTATATTTAAAAGTCCTAATTGACTTTTTGAGCAATTTTCTAGATCTTCAAGGAGTTTGTTTCTATTTGGTAAATTTGTTAATTTATCAATATATAGTTTTCTTTTTTTCTCCAACTCTTGAGTAAACTGTTTGACTTGAGAGTTTGCTTCTTTTAGGGATGTTTGATCTTGAATACTTATTATTACATTATTGTTAGTAATTGGATAAATTGTAATTAATTGTTGCATATATTCATAGTTTGGGTTTGTTATTTCATCTAATTCAATTTTAAAAAGATAGCCATCTTTAGAACTAAAATAGGTAGGACTATCTATAGTGATTGCTGCTTTTATTTGTCGTTTTAATTTTGATTTATTTATCTCTGGAAAAAATTCTATGATATTTTTTGTTTTGATATCATCTAATCTTATCTTTGTTACAAATGACAACCAACTATTCCAATACTTCACCTCTAAGTCATAATCAACAACACAAATTCCAAAGTTAAATAACTCTAAGAGATGTGTATCTTCGAATATCTCATCATATTGCATTACTTAGCATTCCTCATCAAAGAAATCTTCAACGGCAGTTTTTATTATCTCTATACTTTTTGGCTTTAACAATACATATAAAGTACCTTTAATATCCTCTTTTTCAAAATCCAAAATAGTAGATACAACTATCACTGTTTTATATTGTGATATATTTGTATCACTTACTATCTCTTTGCTTTTTACACTTTTAACAGATGGTTGCCTAAAGAATACATCTTGGCTTAACTCTTTTGCCATCCTTTTAATAGTAGCTGAATTAACTATATTTAACATTTCAGAAGCTAAATCAATCATATCTTCTATCTCTTCTAAATCTTCCTCATCATCATTTAAAACAAGACTTAAGTGTTTTATAGAGTCTTGATTTGAGATAAAAATTGCTTCCCCCTCCATATCACCTCTAAATTGTTGTGAAAATACAAAATAATCATCAATATGATCAAAATTTTTATTTATAAAGTTTTGTACTTCACCTATATTTAGTAATTTTATTTTTGGTATATGTAGAGTTGCAAAAGTATCTAACATATTTGATATTACAGATGTTGCATCACCAAATGCTACATTTAATAACTCCTGTAAATAATCAATCTCATCTAGATCAAACTCTATTAGATCATTCATTATTTATCCTTTTTAAAAAATGTAATTAGTGAGTGATTTAGTTTTGTTGTGTCTATTGGTTTTTGTATCACATCTTTAGCACCATTTTCTAGTGCTTTTGCTACACCTTGATTTTGAATATCAGCTGTAACAACTATTAT
>JAYEJC010000189.1:0-12922 GCA_034660335.1 Campylobacterota bacterium | reverse complement strand
TTTTAAAACCCTCTGTCGTTTTGTGTGGCGGATTATAGTGTAAAAGTTATTGCTTGTCAAGAGCTGTAGCTAAAAAGAAACTGAAATTTTTAAATTCTTTTTTATTTAATATTACTTAATTATATCTAATGATATTTTGCTATAATAATCTTATATTATTAATAGGATGAATTATGACTCTAAAAGAGATAGATAAAAATTATGTTTTAAATACTTATGCAAGAAATTATGTAAACTTTGTAAAAGGGATAAATGCTACATTATATGATGATAAACAGAATCATTATATTGATTTTACTAGTGGTATTGGTGTTGTATCTTGTGGTCATGGAAATGAAAGAATTAGCAATGCTATTTGTGAACAAACAAAAAATATTATCCATATATCAAATTTGTATGTTATAGAACCACAAGCAAAATTAGCTCAAAAAATTGCTCAGCTTAGTGGATATGATATGGCTATGTTTTTTGCTAATAGTGGTGCTGAAGCAAATGAAGGGGCTATAAAAATAGCTAGAAAATATGGTGAAACTAAATTTGATAATAAAAAATACAAAGTTATCACTTTAGAACACTCTTTTCATGGTAGAACAATTACAACTGTAAAAGCTACAGGTCAAAGTTCAATGCATAGTGATAATTTTTCACCATATCCTGATGGATTTTCATATAATGCACAAATAAATGATATCTATAACTCAATCGACGAAGAGACTATCGCTGTTATGATTGAACTTGTTCAAGGGGAGGGTGGTGTTCAGCCTTTACCAAAAGATGAAGTACAAAAATTAGCTAAATATTTAAAAGAGCATCAGATACTTTTAATTGTAGATGAAGTACAAACAGGTGCTTATAGAACTGGTGAATTTTTGGCTTCAAATCTATACGATATCCAACCAGATATTATCACTATGGCAAAAGGTGTTGGTGGTGGTGTTCCTATTGGTGTTGTGATGACGAGACATAAGGATATTTTTTCTCCAGGTGATCATGGAAGTACTTTTGGTGGTAACTATTTAAGTACTGCTGCTGCTTTAGAAGTTTGTACAATTCTTGACGAACTTAAAGACTCTGGAAAACTTGATGAAACAATTATCTATTTTGAAGAAAAACTCAAAGAACTTTATAGAAGTCATACTGATAAATTTACACAAGTTGTTGGACTTGGTCTTATGAGAGGACTTAGAGTAAAAGATAGTGATACACTTAATAGTATCATTTCAAAAAGTTTTGAAAATGGTGTGATTGTTTTAAAAGCAGGAAAAAACACTTTAAGATTTTTGCCACCTTTAACAATCACAAAAGATGAAATAAAAGATGGATTTAGTAGATTGGAGTATATTCTTGAAAACTTATAATAAATTAATTCTTGCTAGTTTTTTACTTGGAAGTTCTGCTATAGCTAATGATAATGATAATGAGGATATTTTATCTCAAAATAAATTAGATATACTAAACTATTCTTATGAAAAAGCGATAGAAGATAGCAATAAGCTTAGTAAAGACTGGATCAATCCTATCACTTATAAATTTATCTATAATAATGGTGAAACTTATGATACTCAAAAATCATATATTAGTATCTCTCAACCAATTTTCAAAAGTGGTGGTATCTATAGTGCTATAAAGTATGCTTCTAGTATGGAGAAGTATTCAAAAACATCTGTTGATACACAAAAGAAAGAGCTTATAAAACAAGCTCTTAATCTACTTTTTCAAATACATAAAATAGATATCACAATCAACAAACAAAAACTCCTAATAGATAATGCAACACTTGATGTAAATAGGAAAAAAGAACAAGTACTTAATGGTATTTTAGATAGTTCATTTTTAGATAACTCTATACTTGATTTAAATACTAAAAGAAATTCACTTATAGATTTAGAGTATCAAAAAACAGAACTTATCAATAGTTTTTCTACTTTAAGTACAAAAGAGTACGACTCATTAGCTTTGCCAACGCTATTGCTAACTAGTCAAGATAAGTTTGTAGAGAATAATATCTATATCAAACAGCAAAAAGAGGATATCGATAATTCATATTGGATAAAAAGAATGACAACAGAAAACTATCTTCCAACTATTAATCTTACAGCAGATCACACAGAATATCATGATAATGACAACTATAGTGGATATCAAGATAATTCAAATATTGGATTTAATATAACTATACCACTTGATATAAAATATTCAAATACTATTGAGAGCTCAAAAATAGCTTATTTACAAAAAAAATCATCTTTAAAAGATCAAGAGATTCAAGAGATAAATATTTATAAAAACTCACTTGCTAAAATTGAAAGTTTGGATAAAAAAATCCAAATAGCAAAAAGTGATGTGAAACTTTATGATTCACTTTTAACTCAAATGCAAGAACAACTTAGCGTTGGACTCAAAACACTTTCAGATGTACAAACAATGAAAAACTCGAAACAAATAAAAGCTTTAGATATCAAAAGTTTAAATATAGATAAACAACTTGAACTTCTGGAGATATATTCAAGAGTTGAAATTAACAATGAATAAAAAAATAAAATTTAGTGAATATTTTCACAAATGGCTTTATACAGATAATGGTTATTACTCAAACTATAAAACAATAGGTAAAGAGGGTGACTTTTATACAGCCGTTAGCTCTAGCCGTTTTTTTGGTGGAAGTATAGGTAAAAAAGTTGTTGATATTATAGAGGAAGGTTTCTTACCATCAGATACAACAATAGTGGAAGTTGGTGCTCATCATGGATATCTTATAGCTGATATGGTACAGTTCATATACACACTAAAACCAGAACTTATAAGCACACTAAAATTTGCTATTGTTGAGAGGTATGAGCATTTAAGAATCAAACAAAAAGAGTATTTTCATAAATGTTTTGGTGATGAGATAGAACTAGTTCATTATAATGATATAAGTGAAGTAAAACTTCAAAGTGCTTTTGTAGTAGCAAATGAGATTTTTGATGCTTTCCCTTGTGAGCTTGTATATACAAATGAGAAAAATACACTTCAATACGCAATAGTTGAAGATGATGATATAAAATTTATCGATAGTGATGAGCAATCACTTAATACACATTGTAGTTTGTATAATATTACAAAAGGTGAAGTAGCTGTTGGATATGAAGAGTTTGCATCACAAATGTGTAAAAATATAGATAAATTTGAGTTTGTCACTTTTGACTATGGTGAAAAATATCCACGAAATGACTTCTCATGTAGAGTATATGAAAAGCATAATGTCTATCCAATATTTGATGAAGAGATAAAATTAGATCAGTTATTTGGTAAATCTGATATAACTTATGATGTCAATTTTAGCCATGTAATAGATAGCTTTAAAAAAGCTGGTGCAATAAATATAACTTATGAAACTCAGCTAAAAGCCCTTGTCTCATTTGGTATTATTGAGCTACTTGAAATACTACATAAAAATGTAGATGAAAAAACATATTTAAGTGAAGCAAATAAAGTCAAAACACTTCTGAATCCTACAGGTATGGGTGATAGATTTAAAATGGCTAACTTTAGATATGAGAAGAATAAAGGTGAAGAATGAATATAATCATAAATGGTGAAGATAAAACATTTGATGAAGATACAACACTGCAACAAATCATAACAGATCTTAATATTGAAGATAAAGTGATGGCGGCAGCTGTTAATATGGAGATAGTGAAAAAAGATAATTGGAATGACTTCACTCCAAAAAATAACGATAAATTAGAATTACTACAATTTGTAGGTGGAGGTTGATATGGTTCATGATATAGGGAGTATTTGTACATATTGTGGTGTAGGATGTGATATAACTGCACAAGTAAAAGATAATAAAATATTAAAAATTTATGCTCAAAGTGATGGGTATGTTTCTCAAGGAAAACTTTGTATCAAAGGTAAACTTGGATTTGATTTTGTAGCATCTGATGAAAGAATTAGAAATACACGAATCAAAAAATCTTTCATCGAAGAAAATTTTGAAGATATGCCACGAGAACTTAAAGCTAGAAGTCAAACACTAGTAGCACTTGATGATCAATGGTATGTAGCAAACTATGAATTTACAACTTCACTAGCTGCTTGGAAACTTACAGAGCTAAAACAAAAATATGGTAGAGAAAGTTTTTGTACTAGTGGTGGAGCTAGGACTAGTTGTGAGAGTGGATTTTTATTACAAAAGTTTACAAGAGAAACTATGGAATCACCAAATATAGACAACTGTGCAAGAGTATGTCATGCACCTAGTCTAAATGGAATGGCTGCAACTATTGGTGAGGGTGCTGCTACAAATCCATACGATGATATCTACAAAACAGAGTTTATGTTGGTTATTGGTTCTAATACAACAGAAGCACATCCTATTGTAGCAAATAGAATGATAGATGCTGCTAGAAAAAAAACATCACAATTAGTTGTTTGTGATGTAAGAAAAATACAACTTGGAAAATTTGCTTCAGAGCAAGTAATTTTACCGTATGAATCAAATCTTCTATTTTTAAACTCAATTGCTTATGTCATTTTAAATGAGAAACTTTATAATCAAGATTTTATAGATACAAGATGTAAGGAGTTTGAAGAATATAAAAACTCTATACTCAATGACCCCTATGCAAATCCTGAGTATTTTCACAATATAAAAGGATATGAAGATTTAGCCCAGCAAATTCCACAAATTGCAAGAGCCTATGCCTCTAAAAAATCTATGATATTTTGGGGACTTGGTATTACAGAAAATACTGACGGAAGCTATGCTGTCATGGCTATGGTAAACCTAGCTCTTATGACTGGAAATATCGGTAAAGAGGGTGCTGGTCTTATGCCACTTCGTGGTCAAAATAATGTACAAGGTACATGTGATATGGGTTGTTTACCATACTATGGTCCTGATTATTCAAAGCCAAAAGAGGAGGGTCTAAAAACCCCTGATGCAATTGATGCTATGCTTGATGGTAAGATAAAATCAATGATGGTAATGGGTGAAGATATAGCTCATATCCATCCAAATCAAAATAAAATAAATAAAGCTCTTGATAACCTTGAATTACTTATGACTCAAGAACTTTTTATGACAGAGATTGCAAAAAAATCTGATATTGTATTTGGTGTAAAATCTGCATACGAAAAAACAGGTGTATATGTAAATGCAATGAGACGACTCCATTTATCTCAACCATTGGTTGAAAATGATCTTCCTGATGATTGGGAAGTTTTAAGAGATATTGAAAATAAAATCAAAGGTGAGTTTTTATTTAATGATAGCAATGATGTTTGGAAACAAGTAAGAGTTGAAGCACCTTATAGATATGGAGGGGCAAGTTATCAAAAACTTAAAAAACATAGAAGTAAAGGGATGCAATGGCCTGTTGCTAAAGACGACACACCTATATTACATTTAGAATCATTTAATACACCTGATGGCTTAGGTAAGTTTATATACAATGGCTACAAACTTAGAGGTCAAGTTGAAAAACTTGTAAAAGATATTAGTTTTGAGACATTTTATTTAACAACAGGTAGAGTACTTATTCATTATAATAATGCAGCCCAAACAAATAAAACTGCAAAACTACAAGAGAAACATAGCGAAGATATACTTCTTGTTTCAGTAGAAGATAAAGATAAAATTAAAACACCTCAAGTTATTTTAAAAACAATTCACGGTCAAACAAATCCACTAACAGTGAAATTTGTAAAAACAGTTAAACCAAAAACAATGTTTACATCTTTTCACCATGCAAAATCAAATATAAATTATATCTTTGGTGATGAGAGTGATGTTAATACAAAAACTGCACTTTTTAAATCACTAGAAGTTGAAGTTGTAGAAGTTTCGTAAGAAACTTCTATTTTTATATTATATAAAAATAATCTCTATATTTAAATAGAGATTATACTTTAGTGACAGCCACAACTACCTTGACCATCACCACCGTGACTACCACACCCACCACTTGGTTGTGCAGCTTGTGCTTGCTTGCCTTGAGTACTACATGCACTTACACCTGCTGGCATTGTTGGTTGAATTGCTTCATTTCCTATTGATCCATCTTCGTTTGATTTTTCAATATTTTCCCATAAAAGTTCAGCTGCTTTTAGATATCTTTTTCCACTTTCGCTATCTGGATAGAAGTAAACTACAGGTTTACCCTCATCTCCACCAACTCTAATAGATGGTTCAATAGGGATATTTGCGATAACTTTTGTATTAAATTCATTTGCTAAATCTTCACAAGTTCCTTTTCCAAAGATATCAGACTCTTCGCCACAATTTGGACAAATAAATCCAGACATATTTTCAACTATTCCAGCTACTGGAATATGAAGTTTTTTAAACATATCTAAACTTCTTCTTGAGTCATCAAGTGCAACATGTTGTGGAGTTGTTACATTAACCCCAGCAGCAACTGGTACACTTTGAGCAAGTGTAAGTTGTGCATCACCTGTTCCTGGTGGCATATCTATTACTAAACAGTCTAGTTCACCCCACGCTATATCTTGTAGAAGTTGAGTAATAGCTTTCATAACCATAGCACCTCTCCACATTAGAGCTTGTCCTTGATCTATTAAGCTACCCATTGACATCATCTCAATACCATAAGCTTTAAATGGTACAACTTTACTACCAATAATTTCAGGTTCTGCACCTTCAAAGCCAACCATACGAGGAATATTTGGTCCATAAATATCAGCATCAAGTAAACCTACTCTTTTACCTTGCATTGCTAAAGCTATAGCTAGGTTTACTGATGTAGTTGATTTTCCAACTCCACCTTTTCCAGAACTTACCATAATAAAATTTTTAATCTGTGGTGCGATATTTTTACCACTTTGTGAGTTACTTTGTTGTTTTGGAGCTGCTGGTTTTTTTACAATAGTTTGAATTGTATCAAGACCTAACATTTTTAATTCTTTTTGGATATCATTTTTTAATGTATCCTCAACTTCAGCAGCAGATGATGTTATCTCTACTGTTACCATAACATCATTTCCATTTAATTCTACATCTTTAACAAATCCAAAATCTACTATTGATTTAGTAAATCCAGGATATGTTACAGATTTTAATTTTTCATTAATATCTGCAATTGTTGCCATAATCTTTCCTTTTAATTATTATAATAATTTATTTAGTTTTTAACTAAAGTGATTATAAATCAAATAAGATAAAATCTATCTTATTTAATATTGTTAATATTTTATTTTTGTGAATTTATTAGTTGTCAGTCAAGCTAGGATTGTTTTCTACAATCTCTCTTGTTATTTTGTATGAACAAAATTTTGGTCCACACATAGAACAAAATTCTGCTTCTTTAAATACATCTTGAGGTAGTGTTTCATCATGAAATTCTCTTGCTTTATCACCATCTAGTGCTAGTTCAAATTGTTTATTCCAATCAAAATTATATCTAGCATCAGACATCTCATCATCTACATCTCTTGCATTTTTTCTTCCTCTAGCAATATCTGCTGCATGTGCAGCAATTTTGTATGCAATAATACCATCTCTTACATCTTGTGCATTTGGAAGTCCTAAATGTTCTTTTGGTGTAACATAACAAAGCATAGAACATCCATGCCATCCACCAACAGCTGCACCAATAGCAGAAGTGATATGATCATATCCTGCACCAATATCTGTTACAAGTGGTCCAAGAATATAAAATGGTGCCTCATGACAATATTCTCTTTCTAGCTTCATATTTCTTTCAATCTCATTTAAAGGTACATGTCCTGGACCCTCAATCATAACTTGAACATCTTTTTCCCAAGCTTTAAGTGTAAGTTCACCTAAAACTTTAAGTTCATTTAATTGTGCAGGATCACTAGCATCAGCTAAACAACCTGGTCTTAAACTATCTCCCAAAGATAAAGCAACATCATATTTTGCACAAATATCTAATATAGCATCATATGCATCATAAAATGGATTTTCTTTATGGTAGTGCATCATCCAAGATGCCATAAGCGAACCACCTCTTGAAACTATTCCCATTTTTCGTTGTGCTATTAGTGGCATATTTTGCAATAAAAAACCAGCATGAATAGTAAAATAACTTACACCTTGTTTTGCTTGTTTTTCTAAAGTACTAAGCATTACATCTATATTTAAATTGTTTATATTATCACCACAATCATGAATGATTTGATAGATTGGAACAGTTCCAATAGGTACAGTAGAGTGATCTATAACAGCTTCTCTAATAGCATCTAGGTTACCACCAGTACTTAGATCCATAATAGTATCTGCACCATATTTTAAACATACATCAACTTTATCAATTTCACCTTGTATATCTGAAGCTAGTGCTGATGAACCGATATTTGCATTTATTTTACATTTTGATGCAATACCAATAGCCATTGGTTTTAAATTTTTATGATTTATATTTGCTGGGATTATCAATCTACCCCTTTGAACTTCACTTCTTACTAGTTCTGGATCAAGATTTTCCTCTTTTGCTACATATTCCATCTCTTCAGTTATTCTACCTTGTTTGGCATAATACATCTGTGTTCTTACTTTGTCATCTTTATATTTATCTAACCAATCTCTCATAATTAAGTCATCCTATTTATAATATTATTTTAATTTTTTTGATTATATCTAAGTTTTATTTAGCTTTTCTTAGATAGGGTCTTTAATCAGAATAAATAAAAATATCGTGAATTATATCTCCACATCATCCCAAAATTCATTAAAATCAAGGTTTGTGAGAGCATTTTCATCTTCTTGGTTTTTTTCTATTAGTTTTTGTTGTTCATTTTCAAAATACAACTCCAATGATTCATTGAGCATGGTGTTTATATCTTTTTTTAAAATTTGTGAGAAGAGTTCTAGATTCTCTACATTGTCAAGTGTAAGTTCTATTTTTAAATCATCTTGTTTCACTATTTTATTAGCTCCACAATCTCATCTATGTTTAAAAGTTTTCCTGTTGATTTTACAACACCATCAACTACAAGTCCAGGTGTACTCATAACCCCATAGTTCATAATCGCCATAGGGTCTTCAACTTTTTCAACACTATGAAATCCACCAATTTTAGCTATCGCACCTTTTGTATTCTCTTCGAGTGCTTTACACTTCGCACATCCTGTTCCTAAAATCTCTATTTTCATCTTTTTCCTTTTTGTAATTATAAAATAAAATTAAACAAATACCCAATACAAATAATACCAAATGCAACAATACCAAAAAATAAAGCGATAAGTTTAATATGCAATATTCTTTTTAATATCATAGCTTCAGGTAAACTCAAAGCCGTAACTGCCATCATAAAAGCCAAGGCAGTTCCTAGAAGCATCCCTTTTGCTGTGAGTACTTCAACAAGTGGCATTACTCCAGCTGCATTACTATACATAGGTATCCCCATCAAAACAGCAATAACAACAGCAAATGGATTTGAAGCTCCTGCATAAGAAGCGATAAAATCAGCAGGGATATATCCATGGATAAATGCTCCAATACCAACACCTAATAATACATATAGATATATTTTTTTGAATATATCTGTTGTATACTCCCAAGCCTCTTTTACCCTTTGTTTAAAAGTAAGTTTTATCTGTACCTCTTCTAGTTCGCCATCCATTGGTTTTACATCCATTAGGATATATTTTTCCATATTCATACGCCCTATAAAGTAACCACCCAAAATAGCCACCAAAAGTCCAAATCCTATATAGATAGCTGTAACTTTCCATCCAAATATTCCAAAAAGCAAGGCTATTGCTATTTCATTATTCATAGGGCTACTTATTAGAAATGAAAATGTTACCCCTATTGGTATTCTAGCTTGAATAAATCCTAAAAATAGTGGAATAGCACTACAACTACAAAATGGTGTAATAATACCAAAAAGTGCAGCTAGTATATTTCCAGTAAACTCAGACTTCCCTTGTAAATATGCTCTTACATACTCTGTATTAAAATGTGTTCGTAAATATGATACTACAAAAATAATAGTAACAAGTAAAAACCATATCTTAATAGTATCATAGATGAAAAAGTTCACAGCTTCATTTAGTGAACCTGTAAGTCCTAGAATATCTACGGTAACATAATCAACACTCTCTTTCCACATCTAAAGTGCTAATGCCTCTTTAACTTTTGGAAGCAATATCTCTTTTATATCATCATAAGTTTTTACAAATGCTGCAAACTCTTGCTTATCTGGGTCTACAAAACTCACATGGATAACTTTTACAGCTTTTGGAAACATTGGGCAAGTCTCTTGGGCATTGTCACATACTGTTACTACTAAGTCATACTCATTGTCTATTACTTTATCTATTGTTTTAGAGTGATATTTTTCATCCCAGATACCATTATCTTCAAGTATTTGTTTTGCATTTGGATTTACTTTTCCACTTGCTTTCACCCCTGAACTATCAGCTTGAACCCCATCTATATATGAGTTGATTAACGCTTCAGCGATGATACTTCTACAACTATTTCCTGTACATAATACTAATACTTTTTTTTCCATTTTTTTTCCTTTTTTTAAATTAAACATTCATTTTGTATAATCCTATATTAAGATTAAGAAAGAAATTACGCGTGATTTGATGAGCTATAGCAATATACTGACTAATTTTTATTTTGAAAATAGATAAAAATTAGTTAATTACCAGTGCTATTTCCTTTAATCTTAAATAAAACTTATTATAGGATTGAACTACATTCATTTTGATTTTTACATTTTATGTATTTTACAAATACAAACCCACCAAATAGCGCACCTAAAATTGTAGCAACTATATATAACCATACAGTTTCAAAGTTTCCAGATATAATTGCAGGACCTAGAGTTCTTGCTGGATTCATACTAGCCATAGTAATAGGACCTGCAAACATAGCTTCAAGACCAACAGTTAGCCCTATGGCAAGTCCAGCAAAAGATTTTATCGCTTTTCCATGCACTGCACTTCCACAAATTACAAGCATAAGTATAAAGGTTAAGATAAATTCCATTATAAACAACTGCAAATTTGAACCCCTAGGGAGTGTCAATCCCAAATATGCGAGCTCTTTTACAGATTTTGCCTCCTCTAAAAAAAGAAGATAAAGGATTAGTGCTGCCAAAGTGGCACCTAAAACTTGTGCGATGATATAAGGTAATGTATCTTTTTTATCAAACTCTTTCATTACCGTAAAACTAATCGTAACTGCTGGATTCATATGAGCTCCACTTATATGTCCAAAAGTATATATAAGTGCAATCACTACAAATCCCCAAGTAAGTGCAACTCCAGCATGCCCTAAAGCACCTGTAAGGGTTTCTATAACGATTGCTCCACAACCTGCAAATACCATGATAAATGTTGCAATAAACTCAACTACATAATTTCTTTTTATCACTGTTTACATCCTTTGTTTAATGGTGGAATACCTAAATCTAAATAATTAATCTCTTTTAAAATTGATTCTCTAAAGCTATCAAGTGGTGACCTTATTGTATAATAAGCCCATCTACCTTTTCTATCTACTTTTAAAAATCCACCATCTTTTAAAATTTTAAGATGTCTTGAGATTCTTGACTGGATCATATCAAATGAATTTTCAATATCACAAACACAAACTTCACCATTAATATCTATAAATCTTAATATTTTGATTCTTGTTTCATCATTTATAGAACCAATTGTTTGTAAAAATATATCCATCTTTTATCTCCTTTTGATTATAATATGGAGTATATCAGAATAATTAACATATATCAAGATATATTGATATATTATTTAAAATTTGTTAATTTTGGATATAATTCAATCATGAAATTAATAGATACAGATTATATAAACCAAAAAGATAAAGAATTAGTAGATATATTTATAAACTCTAAAAATATCAAAAAATATATTTTAGGGATCAATAAACTTACAAAATCGGTTCAAAAATATGTTGAGATAGATGGGATAATAGATGATTTTACACGAGTTCAAAGCTCAAGAAAAAAGAATATTCTTCAAATAGAAGATGTTCCAAAAGATGCACTTATACTTTACACTGCTGGTGGTAGTCCTCTTGAGGTTAAAAATAGACTTGATAAGATGGGATTTAAACATATAAGTTATTTAGCTTTTTATAAATATAGCTCATTTGAGTTAGCAAAACCACCTTTTATTTTAGATTTTGAAGAGGATTATAAAAACAATAAAGAAAAATATACTGAAGTTTATAATCTACTTGAAGATGATAAATCAAAAAATATTTTTGAAAAGGTACTTAATTTTAAAATATCATTTGATTATAACTTTATGGATGGTTTTACAAATGATTTTGATGGTCAATATTTTGATAAAGAGATACTACCTGTTATTAAAAATATCACATTTTTAGATGGTGGGGCGTATGTTGGAGATACTTTACCAAATATTATAAAAAATTTTCCTGATTATAAAAAAATATACTGTATAGAACCAAATAACTTACATATAAATATAGCAAAAAGAGATTTTGGTCAAAAAGAAAATATTGAGTTTATCAACTGTGGATTGGGAGATAAAAAAATATCTATTAAAAAAGAGCAAAAAGAGCAAAATAATTGTACCCATGATTATCAAGCAGAAAATATAGATACTATTGATAATATTATCAAAGAAAAAGTAGATTTTATAAAACTAGATATTGAAGGTGCAGAGCAAGATGCAATAGATGGTGCAAAAGTAACCATTCAAAACTACACACCTATTTTGGCTATTTGTATCTATCATAAGGCCCAAGATTGGTATAAAATACCACAAAAAGTATTAGCTATAAACAGTAAATACAAAATTTATTTAAGACACTATATGGAAGGTATTTTTGAAACTGTAATGTACTTTATACCAAAATAGGAGTATACTCTAGGAAAAGACAAGAGGTTTAAAAATGAAAAAAATTATATCGCTAAGTTTAGGTTTCTCTTTTTTAATTATG
>JAYEJC010000188.1:0-3113 GCA_034660335.1 Campylobacterota bacterium | reverse complement strand
CTTAATAGAGGATTATAGTGTTAAGATATATTATTCATATTCTATTAATATTATTTTGATAATATTCTACAACAAAGGGATACCCCTAAAACTCAAAGGATATTTAATGAGAAATATTTTTATAATCTTGTTTTTTATTAGTACACTATTTGCTTCAAATAGTGACTTTTTGAAGCCAGAAGATGCTTTTAAATCTACAGTAATAAAAGAAAATAATAATATAATTTTTCGTATAAGTTTAGATAAATCTATATATGTATATGATGAATACTTAAAAGTCACTATAACCCCTGGTGATATAGATATAACAAATCAATTAAAGATCAAAGAAGCTATAAATTATCATGATTTTATGGTTCATTTTGATACTTTACAAATAGTAGTCCCAGACTCACTGCTAAAAGAAAAGAATATAAAAGAGCCTTATGAGATATTATTAGAGTATCAAGGTTGTTCAAAAGCAGGGCTTTGTTATTCCCCTATGGATATAAAATATTCATCATCAAATAATATAGAGGAAAAAAAAGAGATAAAACAAAGTTTATTTAAAAAATCAAATACCTCTTTAGATGATGTCAAGCTTGATAATAAACCAAAACTAAATGAAACAGATTCTATAGCAGCTACACTGCTTGATGGTAACACTTTTGTTATTCTTGCTACTTTTTTTGGTTTTGGACTTCTTTTAGCTCTCACCCCTTGTATATTTCCAATGATTCCAATACTTTCAAGTATCATAGTGAGACAATCTGCTGCAGATGGGGGACAAATGTCATCATCTAGAGGATTTATGTTATCACTTGTTTATGTTCTTGCTATGAGTGTTGCGTATACAATAGCTGGTGTAATGGCTGGATTGTTTGGTGCCAATATTCAAGCTATGTTGCAAAATCCTTATGTAATAGTAAGCTTTTCGGCAATATTTGTAGCCCTTGCTTTTTCTATGTTTGGATACTATGAGATAGGTTTACCAAACTCATGGATGTCTAAAATCAATAAAGCAAGTGATAATAGTAGCCGTCATGGTGGTTTTACTGGTGTTGCTGTTATGGGATTTTTATCTGCACTTATTGTAGGTCCTTGTGTTGCACCACCTCTTGCTGGAGCTTTAATATACATTGGACAAACAGGTGATGCACTACTTGGCGGATCTGCACTTTTTGTGATGAGTTTAGGTATGGGATTGCCTCTTCTTGCTATTGGGATTGGTGCTGGAAAATATATGCCTAAACCTGGTGGTTGGATGACTACTGTATCTAAAGTATTTGGTGTAGTGATGTTAGCTATTGCTATTTGGATGCTTGAGAGAATTATCCCTTTTGTAGTTACTGTTGGGTTATTTTCACTTCTTGGAATGGGAAGTGCATTTTATCTACTTAAAAATGGAAATAAAACAGGAAGATTTTTGGCTGGTGTTCTTATGTTATTTACAACATTTGCTATGATGTATACACTTAGTTCTAGTAAACAGGAAAATAAACTTCCATTTTTATATGTAAAAAATGTAGCAGAACTTGATAAGGTTATCGCACACTCTACAAAACCTATTATGATTGATTTTTGGGCTACATGGTGTGTAAGCTGTAAAGAGTTTGATAATATCACTTTCAAAAATAAAACTGTCAAAAATGAGCTTTCAAAATATCTTCTTATAAAAATAGATGTTACAAAAAATACAGCAGATGATAAAGCTTTGATGAAAAAATTTAATCTTTTTGGACCACCTGCTATGATTTTTTATAAAGATGGTATTGAAGAGAAACAAAAAAGAATTATAGGATATAAAAGTCCAAAAGAGTTTATGGATATTATTAAATAATGGATATTTTTAGTTATATAGATCGTGGTGGTATCATAGTATATATCTTAATAGCTATGAATATAGTGGGTATTACTATTATGTTTTGGAAAAGTATTGTTCTTTTTTGGGTTAAAAAAAATATACCAAAAATTACTCATGATATATGCAAAGATATCCAACTTACAAATGATTTTGAAGTAGCACAGATTCAATCTACTGTTCTTTTAAAAGTCAAGAGATATGAACTTGGATTAAATACTGTTAAGATTATCGCTTCACTTTCACCACTTATTGGTTTGCTTGGTACTGTTATAGGTATTTTAAACTCATTTGATAGTATTAGTCATCTAGGTCTTGGTGATCCTACAGTGTTTTCTAGTGGTATTAGTATCGCCCTTATTACTACTGTTGCTGGTCTGATTGTAGCTATTCCGCACTATATAGGGTACAACTATTTTGTTGGTGCATTAGACAATCTTGAGATAAAACTTGAAAAAGAAGTTTTAGATACGATTAAATAAGTATATTAGTTTGTTATGAAAAAAAGAAGAGAACTTTTAACACCAGATATCACCCCTCTTATAGATGTTGTTTTTATATTATTGATATTTTTTATAGTAAGTTCTGTATTTAAAAAAGAGGAGCTAGCACTCAAACTTGATCTACCTCAATCAAGTGCAAAAGAGTTAGAAGTTGAGATCAAACAGCTTAATATTGAACTTTCTAGTAATAGTTTAGCATATTTAGGAAAAGAGATATCTTTTGAAAAACTCGATATAAAACTTTCAAATATAATAAAAAAAGAGAAACCCGTGATTATTAGGATAGATAAAGAGGTAAAATACAAAAGAGTCGTAAAGGTCTTAGATATACTACAAAAATACTCTTTGACAAATTTAGCTTTGGTAACACAAGAGTAGATTATGAAAAGATTATTTCCATATACAAGTATCAATAAGATAAACTTAATTAGTATTATTTTTACAGGTTTATTATTAAGTTGTTTTATTTTAATAGCAGTATACAATAGCTATACACAATACAAAACAGATGTAGCATCACTAGAAGCTAGCTATTTAAAATCACAAAAAGATCTAATCAAAAATGAAACATTAAGAATACTAAAGTATATAAAATACAAACATCAAAACAATAAACATCTATCTATAAATGATTTAAAAAGTGAAATAGTTAATGTAATTGAAGAGGTAAGAAATGATTCAGATGGTACAGGATATATTTTCATATATACCTTTGATGGTATAAATGTAGCAGATCCTATACTAAAAAAGAATTCAGGTAAAAACCTAAT
>JAYEJC010000187.1:0-12966 GCA_034660335.1 Campylobacterota bacterium | reverse complement strand
GTTTATAGTATCTAAACTTGATATAGTTATTGAGTTTTTATTTATTTTTCTATTGTTTGTATATATATTTGGTACAACAATTGAAAAAGTACTACCTTCATTTTCTTTAGAATCAATTTGGATTTCACCTTTGAGTAAAGATACAAACTCTTTTGTTATAGAGAGTCCAAGACCTGTACCACCATACTTTCTACTTGTACTACCATCTGCTTGTCTAAATGCTTGAAATATAAGTTTTTGTTTATTTTTTGCTATACCAATACTAGTATCTTGTACAGATATTTTTATATTGTTTTGAAAAGCTTCTATGATAAATTTTATATAGCCTTTGTGTGTAAACTTTAATGAATTTGATATAAAGTTTCTTATTGATTGTTCTAAATCTTCAGCTTTTTTATTAAGCTCAATTTTTGATAACTCTAACTCTTTATTTTGTCTTTGTAGCTCATCTGAAGATTGTTTTAGTTGGAGTTGTTGCTCTTGCATTTGAGAGTTTGCCTCTTCTAGTTGTGCTTGCTGTTCTTGTAATGTTAAATTTGATTTTTCAGATATATCTAAAAGATTCTTTATTTTTTTTTGTTTGTATAGAAGAAAATAAAGATGTAGCAATAATCGATGATACTATCTCTAGTAGTTTGTGTTGCATTGTGTTTAATTTGTGAGTTGTCCCTATCTCAATTACACCATAAACTTTATTTTGATATATCAAAGGGTGTGTATATGTATCTAGTGATGCTTGATTTGATGAGCCAGTTGTTATTTTAAGGTCATCTCTATATATATTTGTTAATTTAATTGGTGTTTTTTGTAACGCTACTTGCCCAACTGTACCTTCACCTAATCTAAAAATAGTTTTTTCATCTTTTGCGATATAGGCATAGCTACCATAAAGCTCAAGATTTTTATTTGATTGATCATAAATATATAATGTTCCTACGGCTGCATTTATAGATTCACAAATAAAACTAATAGATTTATCGCTTAATTGTTTTAGCTCTATTATCCCTGAAAGTTTTGTTGAGATAAGTTGAACTTCATCTTTTAGCCAATCATCTTGTTTTTTATTGTCAAGTATGTTTTTAATCACTTTTACATTTGCATTTATCTCTTGGGCCATTTTGCCTATCTCATCATCAGAGTTGATCTCTATATACTTAATAGAATCGGTTTTTTTATTTAGAAAATCAAAAAAACCACTTAGTCCATTAGTTACTTTTGTAAGATTAGAGATTATCAAAGATTTTATAATAAAATGTAAAGCAATAATAATAACAAAAGACATAATAATCATAATTAAAATAAAAGAGTAGGTTATATTTTGTGATTCTGTTAATATCTTTTTTATCTCATTATAATCTTGACCAATTATATAGTATCCTAATAAACTATCGTTAAATCCAATGATTGGTTTTATAGAAAAATATTTATTATCTTTATGGATATATCCATTTTGAATCAAAGTATCAAACTCTATAGCTTGAAGAACTTTAAAAAAAGTTATTGTTAAATTCTCTCTGTACAAGAGCATATTTATCTATTATTTGATCACTTTTTGCTTTGTTTTTTAATAATTTTATATCTATAAGGGTTAAGAGATATTTTTTTTCATTTTCTAATGATTTTTGTATTTCATTAAAGTCTTGCAAAAACTCTAATGAACCTAAGTATTTGTTATTTTGAATTATTGGTACAATAGCTCTTATGACTAAGTCAGCCCAACCAATCTCAATATTTAAAACAGTTTTATTTGTATCCTTTACTTTGTTGATTGTATGTCTAAAACTACTAAGCTCATCTCCATTGTGATTTTTGTCCCATGATCTCATAAATGATTTGACATCAGCTGTATGGATATGTATCTTTGTTTCTTTTTGTGATGCTAAGTTGTGATAGTTTTTTTCTAATTTATTTAATATATTATAGGCTTTATTTTTATTATTTTGTTTGAGTGATTCTATTAATTGATTATTAGAAGCGATAGAAACAGCATTAGTTACACCTATTTTAAAACTACTATTAATTTTATTTTGTAATTTTATATCAATACTATTTTTTATTTGTTCTTGAGTGTTTCTTTCAATATTTCCCATAATATAAAAAGCGATAAGAGAGGATGTAGCTAAAACAAATATTGATATAAAGAAGATAGTTTTAAAAAATTTTAAAGATAATTTTGAGTTAGCCATGGTTTAGACCTATTTGGTTTATTTATAATTAATTATATTACACTAGTAGTAATAATATTCTTAAAGTATTATTTTGTTAGAATTATACTAGTTAAATCTACTAATCAGTATAAAAACAAGGATATATAATTGCCAAGACCAAAAGTTGCTACCAAAGAGGATATTTTATTTATAAGAGATAAGTTTTTAGAAAATTACAGTGATGCAGTGACTGAACTAGAGTATAAAAATGATTATGAGTTATTAATCGCTATTATTTTATCTGCTCAGTGTACAGATAAAAGGGTAAATATAATAACACCAGCACTTTTTGAGAACTATCCAAGTACTAAAGAGTTAAGCAAAGCAGACTTAGAAGATATAAAAGAGCTATTAAAAAGTTGTAGTTTTTTTAATAATAAAGCAAAAAATATAATAGCAATGGCAAAAAGTGTAGAGGAGCTTCACAAAGGAGATATTCCACACGATACAAAAGAGTTGATAAAACTAGCAGGTGTTGGTAATAAAACAGCAAATGTATTTATGATAGAAGCAGATGGTGCAAATCTTATGGCTGTTGATACACATGTATTTAGAGTGTCACATAGATTAGGACTTAGCTATGCAAAAACTGTAGATAAAACAGAAGCTCAACTAGTAAAAAAACTAAAAGATGATTTGCATATTTTTCATCAAGCTATGGTTTTGTTTGGTAGATATATCTGTAAAGCTGTGAAGCCTGAGTGTGAAAAATGTTTTTTGACAGAAGTTTGTAAAACAAAAAAAAGTTTTAAAGTTGGTTAATGTGAAGTATATACTAAATATACTATTTATTAGTTTATTGATATTCTTTAGTGGATGTACTAATAAAACAATTGAATATACACAAACAATACAGCAGTCTAATACAGATGATGATAGTGATGATTTTTTGGATGAGTTTGAAGATGAGATGGAGATAAAAGAGGTATATGATCCATTAAATAGCTACAATCGTGTTATGACAAGCTTTAATGATGGTTTATATCAATATATTTTAACACCAGTAGCAACAGGCTATGAAAAGGTGGTACATAAAGAGATACGAACAAGTATAAAAAATTTTTTTAACAATATTTTTTATCCAATACGATTAGTAAATAATATTTTACAAGGCAAAGGAAAAAACGCAGCAGAGGAGACTGGTCGATTTGTTATTAATACTACTATTGGATTGTTTGGATTATTTGACCCCGCAACTTCATATTTTGATCTAAAAGTACACAATGAAGATTTTGGTCAAACTTTAGGTTTTTGGGGTGTAGGAGCTGGTCCACATATAGTGTTGCCATTTTTAGGACCATCAAATCTAAGAGATATGCTTAGCTTATATCCTGATTCGTACGCTTCACCTGTGGATTATTATAAAAGTAGAGGGTATAATTTATCTAATAATTACAATGAATCAATACTCTTAAAAGCATATGAAAAACTAAATTATGTATCGTTGCACAATGGTGAATATGAAAAATTAAAAAAAGATGCAGTTGATTTATATCCATATTTAAGAGATATATATGAACAATATAGAGAACAACAAATAAAGGAATAAGATGTTAAAGTTTTTAAAAATAGTAATAGGTGTATTTTTTGTTATGCAAATAGCACAAGCAAATGAACAAGATATTTTAAAAAGAGATTTTTTAATAAAAATAGATGATGTTATATCTATAGTTCAAAATAAAAAACTCTCAAAAGATATTAGAAATAATAAAATTGTTGAGGTTCTTACCCCTATGTTTGATTTTGAACTTATGGCAAAACTTAGCCTAGGGAGAGTTTGGAAAAAATTAAATAAAGATGATGGTGATAAGTTTGTCGAGCTTTATGTCAAAAGGATGAAGAAGTCTTACTCTTCAAAAATAGATGCATATAGTGATGAAAAAGTTGAAGTGACAAAAGTCAAACAACCAAAGAGAAATAGAATAGCATTAGTGACAAATCTTGTAAGTAAAACAAATAAGTTAGAGATAGTGTATAAGTTTCATAAGCCAAAAAAATTAAAGATGGATAAAAATAGATGGCTTATATATGATGTAGAGATTTTAGGGGTTAGTATTTTAAAAACAGACAAAGCTCAGTTTAGAGAGTTTTTAAAAAGTCATAGTTTAGAAGAGTTGATGAGTAAGATGTAGGTCTTCTAACTCTCTATATCCGAATAGTGTAGCTCAAGACCTTTTGAGGTTGTCACAAATATAATTTTGTCTTGACATATTGGGGTAGTATAAAGCAAACTTTTTAAAGAACAGATACCTAAATGGAAAGAATTAGGATTGCAATTACTTTTTCTACCACCATATTCACCAGAACTAAATAAAATAGAAATATTATGGAAACATATGAAATATCATTATCATAAATTAGAAGCATACTTATCATTTGATAAGTTACATAAGCATGTTAAAAATCTATTAGATGGCTTTGGAATTTTATATGACATTAATTTTAAGTAGGTACTTACTAGATAGGATTGTACATTCTTCACATAGAATTGAGTTAAAAGGTACTTCAATGAGAAAAATTATGTCTAAGATTGATTAACATTCGAACACTTTATGCTAAAATGACATTAGAGAATATTTCAATTTGCTAGCGTTCGAATGTTTAGCGATACGGTGTTCGAATGGAGTGATATTTCCATTCAAGCTAAAAACAATAAATTCAAACAACATCTTTATGCTTTATGGCTTTTTAGTCGTTGGTATGAAAAAACATATCTTTAGGTATGTAAAAAAGTCAATTTAACGCTAGTACCATTATTTTTGATAAATTGAATTTGGCTTGAGTTTAGTTTATTGGCAAACTGTTTTATAAGATTCAATCCCAAGCCATCTGAATTTTCATCAGGAATAAAACCTTCTCCATTGTCTTGTATTGTTAGACAAATAGTATTATCTATGGCTTTAAACATTAGGTTAATTTTGCAATTTTCATCTGATATATGATGTTTAATAGAGTTGTTTAATAGCTCATTGATAATGATACCTAAAGCCATCGCTTCATCCATACTTAAAACAGTAGAATCTATATCAGATGTGATATTTATATTTTGTCTTACATATACTTTCTCTACCTCTTCGATGATTTTTAAAATATACTCTTCTGCTTTTATTTGAGATAGAGTTTCAGATTTGTATAAAAATTGGTGTACGAGTGACATAGATTTTATACGATTGATTAGTTGGGCAAATGATAGTTTGTAACTTTCATCATTGTATTTAGATGACTCAAAATATAACATACTCATAACTACTTGAAAATTATTTTTAACTCTATGATATACTTCTTTTAATAACAACTCTTTATCTTCTAATAATTCTTGAATTTTATGTGTTCTTATCTCTACTTCATTTTCCAAAAATTGTTCATTTGAGTGTTTGATAAGTAGTAATTCATCTTGTGCTTTTATCTTATCTTTTTGTATTTGGCTAAATCTAGAAGCTAATAATAAATTAAAAATTAGTATCTCAACAAAAGATCCAAAAATAAAAGAGTATCTATTTATATCATTAATTTCTAACAAACCATTTACCATAGATGACATCATTATTACAGTAACAATATATAATACCATAGCAAAAAGATAATATTGTGCTTTTGAAACTTTTTTTATATAAGATCGAACTGCTGTATATAATAATAAAGTATATGCAACTAAAGATACAATTGATAGTCTAGGGTGCCAAGTATTAAAATCAATTATGGATAATATTTCCAATATAATAAAAGCTAGAATCAGCAATTGTAAGAGTTTATATGTAAAGGGAAGATGTTTTTTTGTTTCTAAAAAATTAACTGTAAAAAGTATAAGAGATATGACTAGAGGAGGAATAACTAAATATAACTCATGGTGCCACTTTGCTAATCCAAAATATAAGTCAAGCCCGCTAAATGTAACTACAAATATTATACTTAAAAAAATATAACTTACATAATAGATATAAATTCTATCCTTAATAGTAAAAAATAAAAAAAGGTTAAAGCACATTATTATAAATAATCCACCAAAATAAAATAGATAAATAGCTATACTAGATAGCTGATAGTTTATAATTGTATTTTGGGTTTTATGAATTTCAAGTGAACCGTATTGTGTAAATTTTGCATAGGTACTAAGATAAAAAGTTTTAGTTGTACTTGGAGGAATTTTTAGTTTAAATGTTGGATGTATATCATTTAAAAGCCGTTCATTTATAGGAGTTTGTATATCTACTGAAGTTTTTAACCACTGATTTTTTTTATGTTCATAAAAATTAACATATTCAAAAAAAGGCTCTTTTAGATATAAAATAAAGCTATCATCATTTTGAGTATTATTTGTAATAGTAAATTTAAACCAACTATTAGCTTGAACATATCCAAATACAAATTTATTTTTTGTTTGTTTATCAAATTTAAGTTTTACTATATCTTCAATTCCCATAGCTCTACTTTTATCTTGAAAATAAGGTAATGAAAAATTATCTAATTTGATAGTCTTGTCATCAATAATAATATTTCCAAAACTAATATTAAAACATAATATAAAAATAAACGATATCTTTTTTAGCATTTTAAACCTTTTTTAAACAATATCCCATCCCCACTATATTTTCTATATCTAACAATGGTGCTTTTTTGCGAACTCTTGAAAGAGTATCTCTTATTGTCGATTGAGTTATAGATTTGCTTTCCCATACATATTCTAAAAGTAAATTATAAGATATATTTTGATTTATATTTAGACATAATATATGAAATAATAATATCTCTTTGTTTGTAAATTCTACTACATTATTATTTATAGTTAAAGTTTTTGTTTGAAAATTGTATATATAATTATCTCTTAGTTCTAGAATATATGACGGTACTTGCTGTGATGTAGTTTGAGTTGTATTTGATATAATTCTTAGTGCTACATTTAAACTAGCTTCTAAATCATTTTCATCAAATGGTTTGATAAGATAGCCATACATATTTGTATCACCTACTTCTTTGATGGTTTGGCTATCACCGTAAGCAGTTATATAGATAATAGGTATAGATTTTATTTGATTTATCATACTTGCACACATAATACCATCAACAGCACCATCTATATTTATATCCATAAAAATCAAATCTATATTATTTGATTTTACTACATCTATAGCTTCATTTGCAGTTTTAACTATAGCTATAACATTATGGCTTAGTGTCAATAGTACATCTTTTATAAACTTTGCAGTTATAAACTCATCTTCTACTATTAAAATATTATATTCTTTATTTATCATAAAAACCATTATATCTAAAAAAAGAGTTTATTTTCCGTCACCATTCCGTCAATCTTATATTATAATTACACATCAAAGGAGAAAAGATGAAACTTAAAATATTCATATTAAGTTGTTTATTAGGAACAACTTTATTTGCGAATCAAAATACTACCAATGCTAATTTAAAACTATTAACTGAAGACTATAAGCCAATTAGTTTTCAAAAAGCAAATGGTGAAGTGGATGGTTTAGCAATAGATATTGTTAAAGAGATAATGAAAAGATTAGAACTTAAGCAAGAGATTACACTTCTTGATTGGAAAAAAGCTTATGAATTGACAAAAGATAAACCAAATTATGTTTTATTTTCAGCAGGTAAAACAAAAGAAAGAGAAGCACTTTTTAAATGGGTTGGACCTATTTTTAATAGTGTAAATTCATTTTATACTAAAAGTGACTATAAAGGGAATATTACAAACTTCAATGAAGCAAAAAAGCTTGATGATATTATAGTATATAGAGATTCTTTTAATCAACAAACACTAGAGAGTGCTGGCTTTAAAAATCTAGAAAAAACAACAAAATATGAAAATATGATTGATAGATTATTAATCATTCCTGAAACTGTAATAGCAAGTTCACCTATCATCATAAAAGCATATATGGATAAAAGAGATTATCCTATGAATTTAATAAAAAGACATGCTAATATTATTAGTCTAGGTAACTATATAATGTTCTCAAAATCAACACCAGATGCTATTATAAATCAATGGCAAAAAGTTTTAGATGATATGACAAAAGAAGGATTTGTGAAAAAAATACAAGATAAATGGCTGAAATAGTGGAAACAATATTTAAAACTTTTTTCCTTCTAGCTGTATTGATTTCATCTTTATGTGCAGACAAGGTGAATATAAATTTTAATGCAAAATATGGGAAAGATAACTTTCATACAAAAGGTGCAGTTAGATTTGCTAGTTTAGTAAAAGATTATTCAAATGGAACTATAAATATTAAAGTTTTTGATAATTCATATTTGACTAAAATGGATAATTTAAGAGCGGTGCAAAATGGTACAGTTGAGATGGCTGATATGCTTATGCCATTAACTTCTAGTGGAGAAAAGCTGTTTGAAATTTCTGCTTTACCATTTATAGTAACATCTTATGATAATGCTTATAAATTGTATCAAATATCAAAACCAGCTTATGAAAAAATGATGGAAAAATTTAATCAAAAATTTTTATATAGTACAGTTTGGCCTGTTTCTGGATTTTATTCAAATAAAAAAATTACTTCAATTGGTGATTTTAAAGATATGAAAACTAGAACTTATGATAAAAATACAGTTGATTTTATAAAGTATGCAGGTGGAAAAGCTATAGTGTTACCTTGGGCAGAAGTAAATATCGCACTAAAAACCAATATGGTAAATTCTGTTATCACTTCATCAACCTCAGGTAATGATGGGAAGTTTTGGGAGGTTTTAAGTAACTTTACAAAAATAAACTATGCTTTCCCTTTACAGGCAGTGACTATAAATTTAGATTCTTGGAATTCTATGGATAAAGCTCAACAAGATGCTATATTAAAAGCAGCCAAAGTAATAGAAGAGATACAATGGGATGCAGTAAAAATTGAAGATAAGAATGCTTTAAAAAAGATGGCAAAAAATGGTATGAAAATATCTAATATAGATGATAAATTAAAACAAGAGTTAAATTCAATAGCTAAAAAAATATTAGATAAATATCTTGACAATAGTTCCTCAGAGATAAAATATATTTTCAAACAATATAAAAAATTAGATACAAGTTTGACTCAACTTTTAAATGCAAAATACAAAGCGCATACTTTAATAGGTGATGCAAATACTAAAGAGAAATTGATTATAGATTTCAACAATGTAGATTGTCTAACTTTTATAGATAATATTGAAGCTTTAAAGCACTCAAAGAGTTTTAAAGAGTTTAAAACAAATCTATTATATACAAGATATAAAGATTCTAAAATATCATACCAAACTAGAAAACATTTTTTTAGTGATTGGGTAACTTTTAATTTAAATATTAAAGATATCACTTGCACTTTAGGTGATTGCCAAAAAACTACAAAATATCTAAATAATAAAATAGATGGCAAGGTGTATCTAAAAGAGATACCTATAGTAAAAAGAGAGATATACTATATAAAACCTCAAGATATAAATCTTTCAAAGTTATCTAGTGGGGATTATGTTGGTATATATACCAATATTGATGGACTTGATGTAACACATACTGGTTTAATCGTATTAAAAAATGGACTTGTTTATTTGAGACATGCTAGTTCAATTCAAAAGAAAGTTGTAGATGTTTTGTTTAGTGAATATATATCTACTAAAGCAGGTGTGATTATATATCAATCTATTTGATTTTCCGTCACCGTTTCGTCAGCAATATATTATAATTTTATATAAAATAAAAAGAGGAAAATGTTATATGAAAAATATTATTAAATTAAGTATAACAACAGCTTGTATCTTAAGCTCATTGAGCCTTCAGGCTTCAGAAGATTTAAGTTCTGCGTTTAGTGAAGGTAAATTTAGCGGTCAGATCAGAGAATATAGTATCTATAGAGATGTATTATTTACAGACTCTTCAAATGACTTTACAAGAAAAGCAAATGCAATTGGTGGGCATTTGAAGTTTGAAACAGCTTCATATCATAATCTTAAACTAGGAACTGCCATATATAGTACAAATGGATTTCATCTTGATAGCCAAAAAACAAATGCTACAGTAGTAGATCCAACTTTGCTTGGTAAATATAATGCAAGTTATTCATTTATAGGAGAGGGTTATTTGGAATATAAATACAATGACACTATATTTAAAGCTGGTCGCCAAAAGTTAAATACACCATTTGTGGATGCTGATGATGCAAAAATGGTTCCAAATTTATTTGAGGCTTATACTTTGACAAATAAGAGTATAAAAGATACGACACTTGGTTTATCTCATATTACGAAAATCGCACAGGGTACTTTTGGTCGTGTTTATGGTGGAGGTATTTTAGCAGCAACTTCAGGTTATACAGCTGTATCTCCTAGTAGAGATATAGGAAATGTTGGACATTTTAAAAATATAGGCGAATATTCTGTTGATAAACAAACCAATGGTATCACTGTAGTATCTGCTATTTATGAAAATCAAAACAATATAAAATTTCAACTTTGGGATTATTATGCGCATGATATAGTTAATACTATATATGCTCAGGCTGATTTTTCATGGGATTGTAGTTTAAGTAGTGATGTTAAACCATATCTTAAAACTCAACTAATCAAACAAAATGACATAGGAGATAAACTTCTTAGTACCTTAGGTGGTGATGGTAGTATCAATAGTTTATATTATGGTACGCAACTTGGTGCAAAAATCCAAAATCTTACTACTTCTATATCATATTCACAGACAAGTAAAAATTTAAGCACTGATGATGTGTATAATCATGGAATAATCTCACTTTGGGGTGGTATGCCAGCTTTTACACAAAGTTTAGTTACTAGACATATGTTTTTAGCAGGTACAAAAGCTTTGAAACTAGAAGCCTTGTATGACTTTAAATCACATGGTTTAAATTTAAAAGCAGATATATATCATGCATCATACGATATGGCAACAAACAATGGATACACTTTTGCAGATGCAAAAGAGAGTGGTTTCAATCTTGTTTATGATTTAGAATCTATAAAAAATCTAAAATTAAAATGTAGTGGTATTTACGCTAGTGATTTTCATGTAGATAACACAACTAAAAATACAATTGGTTGGGATGAATATAGATTTAGTATAAATTATAATTTTTAAACAAGGAGCCAAATGGAAACAATTAAAGATATTAATAATTTAAGAACTAAATATAAAATACTCTTAGAGTCTAATGATACAGTTATGTTGAAAGAATTTATGCAAACTCATGGAATAAGCAAAGACAATATTGACCTTATTTTAGGTGATGAACTTAACAATGATGAATTAGCTAGTGTGGCAGGTGGTTGTCAAATAGATGAAAGGGTATCTAAAGAAGAGGTTATAGCTCAAAAGAAATTATATAAAATAAATGATAAAAAAAGAGAAACATTCTTTGATAATTTCAAATCTGGTTTTGCCATGCTATTTAACAAGTAAATTAAAGGACAAAAAATGGAAACAATAAAAAAATTTGAAGAGATGTTAGAAACAAATGAAAATCTAGCTTTGGAGTATCAAAAACTTGTAGTTGATAAAGATAGTGAAGCTGTAGTGAATTTTATGAAAACACATGGCGTTAGTGATGAAGTTAGTGATGAAGTTAGTGATGATGATCTAGATGGTGTGAGTGGAGGTATGACAAACTACTCATATATTTCAAATAAGACAAAGAAAGAAATCGCTAAAGGCGGCGATATAAAATTTTAATATAAGGATTTAAAATGAAACAATTATTGTCATTACTCATATTTTCAGTTTTACTTAATAGTAGTGTATTGAACAAAGATAAAAATATAGATATCGAGTTAGTTAGTTTTGGACTATATAAAAAGATAAAAATTATAGATATCCGAAAAGTAGATACAAATGAAAAAATTATTGAGAATCAATTAACAAAGGTTGAAGTAAAGCATCTTAAAACTGTTGATTTAATTAAACCAGAAATAGGTACAAATTTTGGATTAGAATTTAAACTTTTAGGTACAAATAATGGTGATAAAGTGAACTTGACTGTTGTACATAATCATCCAGAAATGACACTAGATAGTGGTAAAAAAGTCTCAGTTCAGTATTATAATACTAAAAAAAGTTTTAATGATATACATCATTGTAATATGCTATTTGAAAATGATTATGAACTTATAAGTGGAATATGGAATATTCAGATTTTTAACAATGATATAAAAATATTAGAAAAAAGTTTTACACTTAAATAAGAATCTACAGTTGAAATTTAATGAAAGAGGTAACAATGAAAAAGTTAAGAACTAGTAAAAATTTAAGAGCTGAGTATAAAATACTCTTAGATTCTAATGATACAGTTTCTATGAAAAGCTTTATACAAACTCATGGCATAAGTGAAGATAATATTGATCTAATTTTAAGTGATGAACTTAGTGACGATGATTTAGATGGTGTTGTAGGTGGTGTGGCTTTATCTAGTAGTCCAGATAAGGATGAAGTTGTATTTATAGACAATAAAATGCTATGTTTTTAACTCGTTTATGCTCTCTCCTAAGTGGGATAAAATTCCACAGGCACGAAGACAATGTATACAAAAAATTAATCTAAAAACAAAAAAGGATAAAAAATGGAAACAATAAAAAAATTTGAAGAGATGTTAAAAGCAGATGAAAATCTAGCTTTAGAGTATCAAAAACTTACAGAAGATAAAGATAGTGAAGCTGTAGTAAACTTTATGAAAGCTTATGGTGTAAGTGATGAAGATATCAAAGAGTTGATAAATAGAGAACTTAGTGATGATGAATTAGATGGTGTTGCAGGTGG
>JAYEJC010000186.1:0-3165 GCA_034660335.1 Campylobacterota bacterium | reverse complement strand
AGCAATAAAGTGACTATAAAACTATATAAGCACTATTGATTTAAAATCTCTATTTGATTTACAGGAGTAAATCTTCACAGAGCTTTTAAACCACTAGCACTCATCTAATTTTCCTAACTTTATGTTTTATTGATTGGTACTACTTAGTAATCAAATTGTAATAAACATTATATAAAATTCCTCCAATCTCTTATATGAATGGTTTCAATAAGTAGTATAAAAAAAATTTAGGAAAAAAAATGAATAAAACAATAAAATTAAGTCTTGCAGTTGCTATGGTAGCTGGTATGGTATCAAGTGCAAATGCAAAAGTATCTTTAGATGAAGCTATAAAAGATGTTACTTTAAAAGGTTATGTTGATTATAAATTAACAAAAGAGACAAAAAATGATGGTGAAGATAGAGAAGCTTTCCATGATATTGATGTAAGAGTTCAAGTTGATTCAAAAATTAATGATAATTACACAATGACATTAAGAGTTGACGAAGAAGAAGATGAAGATGATGAATCAGATAGTGCAGATACAGAAGGTGATAAAAACTCTTCTCCTTTACAACCAGAGATTGATCAAGCATATATTACATATAAAGATGGTGGACTTAAAATAAAAGCAGGTTTACAAAAAGTTGTTGCACCTAGACTACATGATAGTGTAAATGGTGATGGTATTATTGTATCAAATAAACTTTCAGATTCTATGACAGTTGTTGGGGGTTATTTTTATAATCAAGCAAAAACTGATACAGATGAGATAGCAGGTGTTGCATTAGCAGGAAAAGCTGGTATGGTAAAATATGGTTTAACTTATGCAACTATTATGGATAGTGATGAAGTAGATGGAAATGATGGAACAGCTGAAGATAATGGTGCAACAGTAGTTGACTTAACTGTTGATGCAAAACTATCTTCTGCTTTAAATATCCATGGTGCATATACAACAAAATCTTTAGATGCAACAGGTGAAGAGGATCAATCTTTAATGAAACTTGTTTTAGGTGGAAAAGCTGGTAGTGTTAAATATGCTCTTGGATATGCAATGGCAGGTGAAGATGGTGGTAATGTATCACTTGATTCAGATTCAGATGCTGCTGTTAACTTACAGTTAAGTGAAGTAAGTTCAGATGGTTTGACTGACGATAGTGCAATATATGCAATGGTAGGTACTAATTTAACTGATACTGTATCTGGAAAGTTTGAGTATGCTGCAGCTTCTGATGCTGATTCAAGTGAATATATGTTTACATTATCTAATAAAGTAACAAAAAAATTAAAACTATCAGCATCTTACAATGCATGGGATATTGACAATGAATCTGATTCTCAAATGATTTTAAGAGCTAAATACTCATTTTAATAAATTGTAAATTTATTTATACTAGAAGGTTGTAGTAAAACTACAACCTTTTTTTTAATCTTTTAATCCTATATAAGGGATATTCAAGAGTTTTTAGGGCATAAATCTAGATACTATTATATAACACTAGCATTGGATTTTTAGATGACACTAACTCAAAAACTACAAAACCTCCCAAACAATCCAGGTATATATCAATACTTTGATAAAGATGGAAAACTACTATATGTAGGAAAAGCAAAAATACTTAAAAATAGAGTAAAAAGCTATTTTAAATTTACCCCAACACTCCAGCCATCAAATAAGCTAGGAGCTAGAATATACAAAATGATAAGTGAAGTATCTGATATGAACTACATAGTAGTTGATACAGAAAATGATGCATTGATATTAGAAAACTCACTTATAAAACAACTAAAACCAAAATACAATATACTTCTAAGAGATGATAAAACATACCCATATATATATCTAGATACAAAAGATGATTTTCCAAGACTTGAAATCACACGAAAAGTATTAAAATACAAAACTATTAAATATTTTGGTCCATTTAGTAGTGGTGCAAAGGATCTACTTGATAGTATATATGAAATAATTCCCTTAGTTCAAAAAAAAAGCTGTATCAAAGAGGGTAAAGCTTGTATGTTTTATCAAATCAAAAGATGTCTAGCACCATGTGAGGGCAAGGTATCAAAAGAGGAATATAGCACCTTAATAGAGCAAGCACTAGAACTCATAAACAATAAATCAAAAATCATAACAATACTAAATAAAAAAATGGAGGAGTATAGTAGTGAGTTTCGATTTGAAGATGCTATGAAAATAAGAGATAGAATACAATCAATAAGTAAATCACAAATAAAATCAACACTTGATTTTGCAAAAGATGAAGATCTTGATCTTTTTGCAGTACAAAAAGATGAAAACAAAGCTGTAATAGTCAAGATGTTTATAAGAGGTGGGAAGCTTATCTCTACATCTCATAGTATCGTAAATACTACAGAGATCACTCAAGATGAGGAGATATATAAAACTGCTATGATCAACTACTACAATAGTGACTTACCAATGATACCATCAAATATAATAATAAGTGATGATATTGATTGTATAAGAGAAATCGAGGATTTTATCTCTACAAAGTATAATAAAAAAGTGACTTTATCAACACCTAAAATTGGTGTAAAAAAACAACTAATAAATCTAGCACATAAAAACTGTGTAGAACTCTTGAAGATAAATAAGAGTAATATAAATAACCATATTTACAAGGAGTTAAAAGAGCTATTTGACTTACACAAAGAGCCTACAAGGTTTGAGTGCTTTGACAACTCACAAATGATGGGGCAAGCAAGGGTAGGTGCTATGATAGTTTGGGATGATGATAAATTTTATAAAGATGATTATCGTTTATACAATTTGGATGCACTAGATGAATATGGTCAGATGAAAGAGATGCTAACAAGAAGAGTTGAAAGATTCAAAGAAAATCCAGCTCCAGATTTATGGGTGATTGATGGTGGTGCAACTTTATTAAATCTAGCATACGATATATCAAGAAGTGTAGGTGTTGATCTTGATATAGTAGCTATTGCCAAAGAGAAAATAGATGCAAAAGCTCATAGAGCAAAAGGTAGTGCAAAAGATATTTTGTATACCAAAGATAAAGTTTTTAGACTTGAGACATCTGATAAAAGATTGCAGTTTTGTCAAAGGCTAAGAGATGAAGCTCATAGAAGTGCTATTGGTTTTCATAAAAAGCAAAAAAGAAAAGAGGACAAGCAAATATCATTGTTGAATATCAAAG
>JAYEJC010000185.1:0-3200 GCA_034660335.1 Campylobacterota bacterium | reverse complement strand
TCATGAAAGTTTGATTTATTAAAATCTTGTGAAATATCAAAAAATAAAATATTCAAGCTAAGATTATCTTCAAACTTATATTCAGCTATCTTATCACTAAATTCATTATCTTTTGGATATATTAAATATAAGTCTTCACACTCTTTGTACTTTGTACCATACGCATAAAGTTGATACATATCTGATTGAGATACACCTTGATGAGTTTTATCTTCACTTAATATTTTCCACTTTGTATCTGCGATAATTAGTTTGTGATGATGATTTATCACAATATCAGGTTTGAGTGCAAATTTCTTAGGGTCTTTAACTAGATACTTACCACTATCTTGTGCTGTTATATTGTCAAAATCACCATGTTTTTTAAGATAATCATACACATAACTTTCAAAAAGTAAGTTCATACCAAATAGTAGTGCAAAAGCTACATCATTGCCTTTGTATGGGCTAAATGAGTTTTCAAGTAAAAAGGTCTTACACCATAATAGTACTTGAGTATAGTCTTTCATCTGTCTATTTGCTTTCACTTTTGAAAAGTCACTTTTTATATCATGCGATACACTTATCTCATCAAATACAAATAAAAACTCTCTGATTCTTTGTTGGTTTTTATTTGTTTTTGACTTTTTGTAAAGATACTGTAGTGTTGTTTTGATAAGCTTATTTTCAACTCTATTACTCAAAAACTCCTCATACTGCACATAAAATCTCTCTTTGTGTATATAGTTTTTTTGATTTGCTCATTTATCTTTAGCTTACCTTTTAAAAACTTTAGGTTTTCCTCTTTTGTTATGTAGTCTGATTTTATTCCTTTTTGAATCAGTTTAGAAACTTCTTCTAAAAACATAGATATAAATATCTCTAAAAGTGGCATCTTTGAAGATTTTAGATTTGCCATATTGAAGTTTTTAAATGGAGATTTTTTAAGAGTTTTGAGCATCTTTACTAAAATCTTTTTTGACTCATCATCATCTACATTTTTTATCTTTGGTAGTATCTCTATGGTTGTACCATCTTTTGTTTGTATTACCCCACAAAAGTTTTGGGCTTGAAGAACTTTGCCAAAACCTTTTTTAGTGGTGATTTTTAGATATTGAGCTGTTTGTTCATTTTCTAATACAAACTTTTCAAGTGCTTCAAAAGTTTCATACTTGATATAATTGTTTTTATCTTCGTGTTTATATTGAAGATATTCAAACTCTTTAATTATCATTTAGAAATTCACTAAAATCAAATTCTTTTTTTATCTTATAAATAGATTGTTGTTCTTCTATATAATCTTCATTTTGATAACTAAATATATCAGGTTCAATTTCTTCTTTTTCAATAAAGCCATCTTCTCCTAATATCATCAATATCTTCTCCCAATCATCATAAAAATACTCTTGAAGTAGTGGTATGATTTTATTTCTAAAGATATTATCTAGTTCTACTTTTTGTTTTGTACTATCTTCTATACCTTTCAAACTCATAAAATAAGCATGACCTATAGTATGGTCTCTATCATAGAGGTATTCTATCCTTTGATTTATAGTTTCAAGCAGTGATTTTATATTTATACTATCTATATCATCTATTTCTTCCAATACATCTAAGTTTGGCATCATCTCAGTAAATTCAAATCTTCTTCGTAGAGCCGTATCCATCAAAGCTATACTTCTATCTGCTGTATTCATAGTACCTATGATATTATAATAAGCAGGAGCAAATTCTATATTAGTACACTCTTTTTTTAGCTTTTCATAGTCCCATATTTTATTACCAAGTCTTTTTATTCTACGATTAACATAAGCATAATAGATACCTTTTTTATCAAGTTCATCCATAAGATTTATTGCTTGTTTTGTGGGAAGTTTATATTTTTTATTAAAAAACACTTCACCAGCTGTTTCATATTTACTGTCGCTTGAAAATACCCACCACTCATATTTGTAAAGATTATATGCAGGATGCAATGAACTACCCTCACAAAACAATGAAGATTTTTTTTGTTTAAGTATTCTTTTGTAATTTTTCTCCATCTTATTATTTGTAGTTTTGTAATTTCATTTAACATCTAAAAATCCATCCACTATTTTATATCATATTTGTTAATGCCCAGTTACCATTGATATCTGTTTCTAGCATTGTGTGGCGTTCAAAAGCTTGGCTTATGAGTTTAAACTCACTTTCCAAATACTCTCTTGAGCCATCTTTTAACACAACAGTATCATCTCCTCTTGATGTAGGGATACCATCTTCATAATATACATCATATATACCTACATTACCATCTAGTGTTTGTATTATTCTATAGTTCCAAAACATTTTATTTCTCCTATTTCTTTATCGTTTAAATAAAATTTTCACTCATTTGTTCAAACAACCTATCAAAAACAAAAGTTGCTATCTCTTGCCTATGCTGTGAATAATCTTTATTATATGCCAAGTATTGAAGAAACTTGATAAGTTCTTCATACATATTATCCCTATCAATATCACAAGCTTTATTTAGTTTTTTGTATTTTTCTTGATAAATATTTTTAATGGTTTGTAGGTCAATACTTTTCATCACTTCATCAGATGAAAAAAGCTCCAACTTATCTTCATATGATCCCGCCATAATTTTAAAAATATCACTCTGCTTTAATTGTAAAGCCGTATTTTCCTCATCGCTTTTTTTATCTAGTTTAGAGTCTTTTAGCAGTAACGATATATTTTGAGCAGTTACCCCATATCCAAAATCTACAAAACTTTTAAACTCATCATAATCATATATATCATTATTATCTATATAACCTTTCTCTGCAACTTTTGGATTGCGTGCCATAAACAGATCCATTATCACTATTACTTTTATATTGTATTTGATTGCTAATCTTTTTAAAATAGCAAACTTTCGTTTGTGGGTATATTTCTCATTTTTGGTTAATTTTTGATACCCATCAATGATTATAGTATCTATTTTATGATTTTTCTCTTCTATTGTTTTTTCTACTCTTTCTTGCATATGTTTAAAAATAGGATTTGTAGATACATACAAACCACACTCTCTCATACTTCTCCACATATCTTTTACACTTATAGGAATAGGTTTTTTGTACCCACCAAGTCTGATACTCTATAACCTAAATCTAATCTAGCTTAACATTCCAAGGCAACAACTCTTCAAGACTTTTATTTTTATCTCTATAAATTGGTATTTGAGTTAAAATATATTT
>JAYEJC010000184.1:0-32515 GCA_034660335.1 Campylobacterota bacterium | reverse complement strand
AATATATTTTAACTCAAATACCAATTTATAGAGATAAAAATAAAAGTCTTGAAGAGTTGTTGCCTTGGAATGTTAAGCTAGATTAGATTTAGGTTATAGAGTATCAGACTTGGTGGGTACCTTTTTAGTGCTTGGATTAACAAACACATTACCTGTTTTTTGTACATTTAAACACTCTATAGCCTCAAATAATTCATTATCCAATACAAATGTCAAAGTACGCTTAATTTTGCTCTGTGAGTCAATTATGGTGTATTTTCGATTTTCAATATCTATATATTGCCATTGCAATGATAAAACTTCATTCGCACGCCGACCTCTTAATAAAAATAAAAACATACAGCGATATTGATTATCTGGTATATTTAATATCTCTTGATATAATGCTTTAGCTTTCATTTCATCTAATGAAAAATATCTATTCTTATCATATTCAGGAAATTTTAGACCTGATATTATATTTTTCTTTATAATCTCTTTTTCTAATGCATCTTTAAAAACTGGATTAAAGCAACTCTTAATAGTATCTATATAACTTGGTTTAAATTTATTCTTGAGCATTGTATCAATAATATTTTGAATATCATCTTTTGTTACTTGTTTAATTTTCTTTCGTTTTATAGTATCAGGAAAGTGTTTTTTATAAAGTGCTTTATAAGTCACTATTTTTCTTGAACTTAGTGTATTACCATATTCTTTTTTATCCATGTATTCATTAAAAAATTTATTTAAAGTTGGGTCTTCTTTAGCTCTTATAGATTCACCATTTTTAATTTTATTTATAAGTTCAGTTCTTTTCTCATAAGCAATAGTTGGATTAGTTCTAATAGAATCGTTAGAATAACCAACAATTTGTTCTGTATCAATAACACCTACTATTTTTATTCTTGCTATATATGTTTTTACTTTTGTTTTATTATCTTGCTCATAATAAACACCAGGAAACTTTGTTTTAATCAATTTTCTACCCATATATTCTGTACCCCACTATGCCACACTTTTTGCCACACTTTTTTTGTAGTATTTAATAGTAATAAGTATATCTTAAATGTATTTAGTTGAATGTTAAAATGGCTAAAAGGTAGTATTTAAAGTAATTAGAAGTAATAAGTATGGTGATCACGATTGGACTTGAACCAACGACTTCCACCATGTCAAGGTGACACTCTACCAGCTGAGTTACGCGATCATTTTGAGATGTTAAGAGTTATTAACCCTTAACCATTAAATTTTACTATTGCTGAACCCCAAGTAAGTCCACCACCAAAGGCATCTAATAGTATTGTTTGACCGTTTTTAAGCTTACCGCTTTCAAAACAATCATTGATAGCCATAGGGATTGAAGCAGAAGATGTATTTCCATACTTAGCAACTGTAAGCACCTTTTGTTCTTCTTTGAACTTTAGTGCATCACCTACTGCTTTTATAATTCTATAGTTTGCTTGATGAGGGATAAATAGATCAATATCATCATTTGTATAGTTGTTGTTTTTCATTATTTTTTCAACATCAGAAGTCAAAGTCCTTACAGCAACTTTGAAAGTTTCATTTCCCTTCATCTTCATAAACATAGCTTCACTACTAGCTACACCCGGAGTTAAAAGTAACTCTTTTTGACTACCATCAGCACTACACTGAATATCTACTATCGCTTCATCTTTATTTTGTGTAGCACTTATGACAGCAGCACCAGCGCCATCACCAAAAAGCATACATGTTGTTCTATCTGTATAATCAACTATATTACTAAGTTTTTCTGCTCCAATAATAAGAACATTTTTTTTCATACCTGATTCTATAAATGCTTTTGCAACGCTTAATGAATATATAAATCCAGTACAAGCAGCACTAATATCAAGTGCCATAACATCACTTCTATCTAATTTTTCTGCAATTAGACAAGCTGTTGATGGCATACATAAATAATCAGGACTAATCGTAGCACATACTATTAAGTCAATATCATCCTTGTTTATATTAGCACGCTTTATAGCAATTTTGGCAGCTTCATATCCTAAATCACTTGTATTTTTAGATTCTGAAGCAATTCTTCTCTCTTTGATACCAGTTCTCTTTGTAATCCACTCATCTGTTGTATCCATTCTATCAATAAACCATTGATTTGTTCTAACAGTACTAGGTATATAGGCACCTATTGATTTAAACGAAGCATACATAAATTTAGTCCTTAAATTCTTTTAATTTCTCTTCTATATGTTGATTTAGATTTGAGTCAGCTGCTTTTATTGCTTGAAAAATTGCATTTTGCATAGCTTTTGCATTTGATTTACCATGAGCTATAATAACAGGTGCTTTTACACCAATTAATGGAGCGCCACCGTACTCAGCATAATCAACTTTTAGTTTTAATTTTTTAAATACTTTTCTCATTAAAACTGCACCTGTTATTGAGACTAATGATCTTCTTAGATTATCTTTTATTATTTTACCAATAGTGTCAGCTACACCTTCAGCTGTTTTTAATAAAATATTACCAACAAAACCATCACAAACTACAACATCTACTGTTCCATTAAAGACATCATTCCCTTCTACATTACCAACAAAATTGGGTACAGACTCCAAAAGATTAAAAGCAGTTTTAGTTACTTCATTTCCTTTTGATTCCTCTTCTCCATTGCTTAGTAAACCCATCAAAGGATTATCAACACCTAAAACATCCTCTGAATATATCTTTCCCATGATACCAAACTCTTTTAAGTTATTTGGATCACAATCAACATTAGCACCAACATCCAAAACTAAAGTTGTCCCATTTACTGTTGGCATTAGTGTTGCAATAGCAGGTCTACTTACACCTTTAATTCTTCCTATTCTAAGTGTTGCTAAACTCATAGAAGCACCACTATGTCCAGCGCTTACATAAGCATCGGCATCACCTTTTTTCACTAACTCAATAGCAATATATGCACTACTTTCTTTTCTTTTTAATGCATCAGTAGCATGGTCATGCATACTTATTACATCATCTGCATTTTGTATTGTTATTCTGTCGCTAAATTTTTGAGGAATTAAAGGTAAAAGCTGATCTTCTTTACCAACTAATATTGCTATAAAATGTCTATCTTTTTTTAATGCTGATATAACACCTTCTATAATAGGTTCAGGACCAAAGTCCCCACCCGTTGCATCTATTGCTACTTTTAGCATTATGCTTTATATTCACCTGTTGTAGGGTTTACATTATGTGGCATCTTCCATGTCCCATCTGTATCCTTAACTGGTCTTTTTAATGTAATTTTATAGTGAGTTCTTCTTTTTGCACTTCTTGCGTGACTCACTCGTCTTTTTGGTACTGCCATTTCTTATCCTTAATATTCTATTTCGACTAAATTGTCATTATTACTACAAGTACTACAACTATAGTACTCTGATTTCAGTGATTCAATCTCACTGCATAATATATCATTAAAATCCAAAATATGGTTTTCAATTTCAATTATTACAAATTCCTCTTCATCCTCATGTGTGGATGAATATATACCATCACTTACCATAAGCTTGATAGATTCATCTAAAGACAAATCATAAGATAGACCACATTTACAGCAGTCTACTTCTAATTTTCCAGATAAAATTCCATCTATTTTTGCAAGTTTTGATGACATTTTACTAAAAGTACCTAAAAACTTTACTGAATCAGAATTTATTTCAAATTCTGATTGCTCTAGAGGTATCTTTCTAAATTCAATTTTCATTTATTAAAGTGATTAGACTATATTAAATTAACAAATTTCTTTTGCTGCAAAAAAGAATGCAATCTCAATTGCTGCATTTTCTAATGAATCGCTTCCGTGAACTGCATTAGCATCAATAGATTCAGCAAAATCAGCTCTTATTGTTCCAGCTGCTGCTTCTTTAGGATTTGTTGCACCCATTAAATCTCTATTTTTACTCATTGCATTTTCACCTTCAAGTACTGTTACAACAACAGGACCAGAAATCATAAATTCTACTAGTTCACCAAAGAAAGGTCTTTCGCTATGTACTGCATAAAAAGCCTCAGCATCTGCTTTGCTTAATTGTATTTTTTTTGTTGCAGCAATTCTTAATCCTGCTGTTTCAAATCTGTCTAAAATCTTACCTACTACATTTTTAGCAACTGCATCAGGTTTAATAATTGATAATGTTTGTTCCATTTTTTCTCCTAGTTTTTAATTAAAGTCGCTGATTATAGCTTAAAAATTAAAAAAAGGCAAGAGAAATGAATCTCTTGCCTTTTTTAAGATAGTAAAATCTATAGTTTTACTATTCTTCGATACATGGTTCCCCAGCAACTGCACCATCTGTCATTGGATTTTCACCCCAAACGATACAACCTTCTGTTGGACATGCTTCAGCACATGCTGGAGCTGTTCCTGCTGCTGTACACTCATCACAAGTTTCAGGATTTACATAATAAATATCCTCACCTGTTGGGTTTTCATCGTTATCAACGATTGATTCTGTTGGACACTCATCTAAACAAGCATCACAAGAAATACATGTATCTGTAATAATTACTGCCATTTTAATTCTCCTAAAATAAATTTAAATAACTTTATCATATAAAAAATAAAACTTTCTTTAAAAAAATAAAAAAGAAGTGTTTATTTCATCTTTTTATCTAATTTGCCCATTTCCATATATTTTATATTTATAAGTAGTTAATCCCTCTATACCCATAGGTCCTCTTGCATGCAACTTATTTGTACTAATTCCAACTTCTGCACCAAATCCAAAAGCACCTCCATCAGTAAATCTAGTACTTGCATTTACATATACACTAGAAGCATCAATACTATTTAAAAACTTTTCACTTATTGATATATTTTGTGTAATAATAGCCTCTGAGTGTCCAGAACCATATTGATTAATATGTTCAATTGCACCATCTACACCATCAACAACTTTAATATTTAAAATATTTGCTAAGTACTCCGTGTGAAAATCTTGATCTGTCGCTTTTGTAACATCTATGATCTCTCTTGTTTTTTCACACCCTTTTATAAGTGTCTTTTCCTCATCAAAAGCCTCTTTTAATGCAGGTAAAATTAAATTTGCGATAGATTTATCTACAAGTAATGTCTCCATAGCATTACAAACTCCAGGTCTTTGACATTTTGCATTAATTGATATTTTAATTGCATTTGTTACATTAGCATCTTTGTCAATATAGATATGACATTGTCCTTTATCATGTTTAATAACAGGAACTGAAGAGTTTTGGGAAATATATTGAATAAGAGCTTCCCCTCCTCGTGGCACAATTAAATCAACATATTTATCCATTTTTATTAGCTTTGCAACACCCTCTCTTGATGCATCAGGAAGCAATGAAATAATCTCTTGAGGTAGTTTATTTATTCTTAGTACTTCCCTTAATACTTCAGCTATAATTTTATTTGAATGTTGAGCTTCTTTTCCACCTTTTAAAACACATACATTTCCACTTTTAAAACACAAAGCCGCTGTATCACTTGTCACATTTGGACGACTTTCATATATAATACCAATAACTCCAATAGGTACTGATACTTTCTCTATTTTAAGTCCATCATCTGTGACCCAACCATCAAGAATTTTTCCTGTTGGTTCCTTGAGTGCTACTATCTCTTCAATTGCAATAGCCATTGCATTAATTCTTTTTTCATCTAATAATAATCTATCTTTTAAAGCTGAGCTTAAATTATTAAGATCTGCTGCACTCATATCTTTTTTGTTTTCTTTAATTATAATTTCATTATTATCTCTTAATGCTTGTGCCATTTTAAGTAATATTTTATTTTTTTCATTACTGCTAAGTTGCGATATTATCCTACTTGATTCTTTTGCTTTTTTTAAAAAATCTATCATATTTATCTCCTACTTTTGTGTTATTTTATATGCATCTTCAACGGCTTTTATACATCCGTATCTTACTCCATGTTCTTCAAGTGCCGAATAACCTGCAGCGGTTGTTCCACCAGGACTCATAACCCCATCTTTTAAAAGTGCTGGATGTGTTGTATTTATTAATACACCAAATCCTTTAAATAAACCGTTTGCTACTTCAATAGCATCTGCTCTTTTCATCCCTTGTTTTACTGCACCATCACATAATGCTTCATGTATCAAAGAAAGATATGCTGGTCCACTTCCTGCAACTGCTGTTGCTATATCTAACTCTTTTTCACTATTCAACCATAAAGTTTTTCCAATAGATTCAAAGAGTTTACAAGATTTTTCTTTTAGATTAATATCTCCTGTTAAAGTAGTCAAAGATTCACCTACACTTGCACATAAATTTGGCATAACTCTTACTGTAGATTTTGCTTTTATATTTTCTTTTAAAAGCTCTAAAGTACTACCAGCAAGTACTGAATACAGTTCATTAGCCATACCGATTAATTTTAGCCCAACCTCTTGTAGATTTGCTGGTTTTACACATAGAATAATAATCTTTGAACTAATATCAAAATCCTCTATAAGAGATTTTTCTACTGTAACTCCTAGTTTCTTTTCAAACTCATCTATACTTGATTTACTTCTTCCTACTACTTCAATATCAAAAAACTCTTTTAAGCCTTTTGCTATTGAAAGTGCCATATTTCCATTACCTATAAATGTTATTTTTTCTTTCATTATTTTTCCTAAAAAAAGGCAACTCTTAAGTTGCCTTCTATATTTTTGATTCTTTAGTTAATCGAATCTGCAAACTCTTTAAATATATATTTACTTTCATGCGGTCCAGGACTTGCTTCTGGGTGATGTTGTACTGAAAAAATAGGTTTGTTATTATATTTTACACCCTCTATTGTATTGTCAAATAGATTTTTGTGTGTAATTGTAGCTATTTTTTCAATATCATCAACAACATTATAATTGTGATTTTGAGCTGTTATCTCTACAACTTTTTTATTATTCATAACAGGATGATTCCCACCGTGCTGACCAAATGGTAATTTATAAGTATCATAACCATGTGCGATACTTAACATCTGATGACCTAAACATATTGCAAACATTGGTATATTTTTGTCTATTAGTTTTTGGACCTCTTTTTTCTCTTTTGTTAATGTCAAAGGATCTCCAGGACCATTACTTAAAAATATTCCACCAATCTCTTTTTTTTCAAATCTTAATATTAAATCTTCAGCTTTAAAATCACTTGGTACAACCTCCACTTCTAGTCCTGATTCTACAAGTTCATTTAAAATATTTCGTTTCACACCAAAATCTATTACAACTACTTTTTTATCACTCATCATAGCTTTATTATAAGACATTGTTTCCATATTCCATGCACCATATTTATGTATATAGCTTTGTTTTGTACTCACCTCTTCAATATAGTTTATATCTTCAATTCTAGGTGATTTTTCAAGCTCTTTTTGCAACTCATCTTTAGTAGTAAGTGTTGTTGAAGCTATCATCATCATAGCTCCTTGATCTCTTAACATTTTTGTTAAATATCTTGTATCTATATTACAAATACCTAAAGTGTTATTCTCTTTTAAAAGCTTACTAAAGCTTTTTTCACCCCTAAAATTTGAGTAGTGTTCATTGTATGATCTTACTAATACACCTTTACAATGAACCTCTTTACTTTCATTGTCATCACCATTTACACCTACATTACCAATCTCAGGCATTGTAAATGTTACAAATTGCCCTGCATAACTAGGATCAGTTGCTATCTCTTGATAACCTGTTAGAGATGTATTAAAAACAATTTCGCCTACTGCAGTTCCACTAGCTCCAAATGACTTTGCAGTCATAAATGTACCGTTTTCTAAATAGATATAAATATTTTGCATTATAGTAATCCTTTTCTAATTAATTCTTCTTCATAAAGTCTATTAAATACCAAATCATAATCTTCTGTACCAGGAATTAGTTTTCTTTGATAGTTTTTTATTTTTTCATATGCAATGGTATCTGCCTCATCATAACCTTTTATAAAGTCATTTATACTTGATGCAATTAGGTTTTTTACTTGGTTATCATTAACTTCAAAATGTATAAAATCCTCTTCATATAAATAATCCATAATTTTATGTGCTATATTAGAAAATCTATCTTCAAAATTTAAATTAACACCAAAATCATTTGCCATTCTTTTTTTTGTCATCCAAAATAATTGTCGATAATCAGCTTTGTAAAATTCTATCTCATCCTCTTGATTTTCAAGTAGATCATTTACAGCATCATCAAGGTTAATCTCTTTTTGTACATCTTCATTTAAAATCTCTTCACATATACTTGTAATATGAGACTTCTCTTTTCTTATCTCTATAAAATCAGCATTAATCAAATCTTTTGTAATTTTTCTAGCTATATAACTACTGTGTTGTTTTTTTAATTTCATCAATATGATCCTTAATTATCTTATAATTGTATCTTCTCTCTCTGGACTAGTAGAGATGATACCAACTTTTGTTTTTGTTAACTCTTCAATTCTTTGGATATATTGCTTTGCTGTTAATGGTAATTTATCATAATCTCTACAACCCACAACACTATCCCAACCAGCAATATCTTCATATATAGGTTTTATATCATCCATATTTGAAGGAACATAGTTTATTTTTTCACCATTTACTTCATATGCAACACAAATTTTAATTGTATCAAAACCATCTAATACATCTAACTTCATCAATGAAAGTTGGTCACATCCATTTAATCTACTTGCATGTCTAACAGCAACTGCATCAAACCAACCACATCTTCTACCACGACCTGTTGTTGTACCAACTTCTTTTCCAACATCTGCCATAGTCTCACCTGCATTTGTAAAGTCTTCTGTTGGGAACGGTCCATTTCCAACTCTAGTGGTATATGCCTTTACGATACCTGTAACCATACCTATATCACAAGGTGCAATACCTAATCCAGTACAAGCACCAGCACTTACAGTTGCACTTGATGTTACATATGGATAAGTTCCATGATCAATATCAAGCATAGTACCTTGAGCACCCTCTAAAAGTATTTTTTTATCAGCATCTATTGCATCCCATACTAGATTTGTAGTATTTGTGATAAATTTACCTATTTTTTCATTGTAAGAAGTTAACTCTTGCAATAACTCTTTTTCATCTGGAATTTCAACATTTAATGCATCAAAAATTACTTTATTTTCATTAAAATAATTTAAGATATTCTTACAAAGTTTTGTAGGGTTAAGTAACTCTCCTGCTCTTTGTCCTATTCTATTAATTTTATCAGAATATGCTGGTCCTATACCTTTACCCGTAGTTCCTATAGCATTATCACCTTTAAGTTTTTCTCGTGCTTGATCAATTAAACTATGATAAGGAAGGTTAAGATGTGCTTTATCAGAGATAAAAATTCTACCCTCTAAATTTTGAAATTGTTCCATCTCTTTAATTATTGATTCTGGGTTTAAAACAACACCATTTCCTATAACATTTACAGCTTTTGGATTTAGGATACCTGAGGGAACAAGATGTAGTGCATATCTTACACCATCAACCCATATAGTATGACCAGCATTGTGTCCACCTTGACTTCTACAAACCATATCATACTCTTGAGCAAGCTTGTCTACTATTTTACCTTTTCCTTCATCTCCCCATTGTATTCCAACTATTACATCTGCCTTACTCATATCTCTTTTCCTTCTAAAACTTTTAATATATTATCTGTATATAATGCAAATCCAAGTGAATTTATACCTTCACTTTTATATCCACCACCATTTGCTATTGTTAAATTATCAGTAATTACTCTATAATATAGATCATCATAATATCTCATTGCACTATAGTATAATGGTGAAATAGTTATATTTTTATGTGATATACTATTTGCAATATCGATTAATTTTTGAATTTCAAATTTTAATTCATTAGGAAGTTCACTCATTAAAGAGTTTAAATCCTCTGCATCACTACTGTTAATTAATTTTGTTAGCCATGGTATATTTAATTTAAATAAACTACCTATCTCTCCATTTTTAAATAGTTCAATATCAATATTATATTTTTTAGATATAATCAAAGGTATATTGATATTTGCTAATTGTACTAAAGAATCTATATTTAATTTATTTAATAATTCACTATTGAAATTTATTAAATCACTAATATTATCATGCCCTATCCATTCAGCTCCAATTTGATATGTTTCATTTGCTGGATATGAAAATACTGGCTGTATATAAAACCATTTTTTATGTTCTGTTGCCCGACCTAATCTTTTTGTAATAATTCTAACAACATCCAAAGTACTATCAGCTCTTAGTGCTAGTTTATTATTTGATTCATCATTTAAGAAGATTAAATCTTTTTCATTATCTATACTTTGGTGCTGTGAATATGAAAAATTTGGTGTTATTATCTCTTCAAAGCCATTTGATTGTAAAAACTCACTTGATAAACTCTCAAGCGTTCTTTTAGCCTTCGCTGTTTTCCCAAAGTATAGTTTACTTCCTGTTGGTATCTCATGCTCTAATATCATTATTTAAAACTTTTTTCCATAAATATTTTATTTGCTGTACCATCAAATTTTCGTAATCCTAACTCATCAAGTGCCATCTCAACTGCATTTACTGCCCAACTAGCTTCATAATCTGTAACTAACCCCATATGATTTACTCTAAATATTTTACCTTTTAGATGATCCTGACCACCTGCAATATTTAAATCATATTTTTGCTTTAAAATCTTTCTTAATTCATTTGATTTTTCTGTATATATTGTAGTCATAGAATTTGCTGGTGTTGATGGATATACATCAAGCCCAATAGCTTTAAATGCTTCTCTTGATGCTTCTGCTCTTAGTGCTGTATTTTTATAAAGATTATCAAAACCAATCTCTTTTAGTTTTTTTAATATACTACCTAGTCCAATAATAAGTGTTGTTGCAGCTGTATATGCTGTAGTATTTGTTTTTTGTTTTTTTATCTCACTTGCAAGATTTAGGTAGTACCCTGCACTTTTAGTTTCGATTTTTTTAACTGCTTCATCACTAAATCCAATCATAGCTAGACCAGGAGGTAACATAAGTGCTTTTTGACTACCTGTAATAAGAGCATCAATATTTGTAGTCTCTATTTTTTCAACACCAACTGCTGTTATACCATCTGCAACGATACTAATATCTGGATTTATCTCTTTAACCGCTTTTGCAATATCTTCTACAGGGTGCCTAAGTCCACCAGCACTTTCACAAACTTGAATAAAAATAGCATCAATTTCATTGTCATTTTTGATTGCTTCAACTATCTCTTCTACACTAACGGCTCTATTCCATTCGTGTTTAATTTCTGTTTTTGGAATATTATGTGCATCACAGATTTTTCCAAATCTTTCACCAAATTTACCACTATTTATTATTAAAGCTTTTTTATGTGTTAAATTTATTACACAAGCTTCCATAGCTCCTGTTCCGCTACATGCAAGCATCACAGCTTCTGGCATATCAAACAATTCTAATAATAATTCTCTTGTTTCCTTAAATATATTTTCAAATTCAGGTGTTCTATGGTGAAGTGTTTCTCCACTCATTGCAGTTCTTACAAACTCAGGTACGGCTGTTGGACCAGGGGTTAAAAGCATAATTTTCCTTTAAAAAATTCAATATTTTATATTGGATTATATCTTCTTTTTTATAAAAAAGTACTTTAAAGTTTTTTTGGAAATAATCATTTTAGCTCAATTGATAGTATAGTCCTCTAATAAGTTTTGATTAAATAAAAAAAGGGTGAAAGTTTCTTTTGAAACTTTCACCCTTTTATATGAAGTTAAATTTAAATTATCTTCTTGAATAAGCTGATTCTGTTACATTGTTTGTATCAACAATATATGGAACAAGTGCCATATGTCTTGCTCTTTTAATTGCATTTTCAACTTGTTCTTGAAATCTTTTTGCAGTTCCTGTAAGTCTTCTTGGCATAATTTTACCTCTTTCAGACATAGAAATCTTTAATAATTCCAAATTTTTATAATCTATATGTTCTAATTTCATTGCACTGTATTTACAGTATTTTTTTGCGAATTTTCTTCTTTCAGCCATAATAATTTCCTTTTATAACTTTTGTTAGACTAAAACGGTATTTCGTCGTTGTCTATATCAATTGTTGGAATGTTTTGCTCATAACTATTTTGTTGTGAAGCTTGATTCATTCCACCTTGTTGTGATACTTGAGAGTTGTAACTATTTTGTTGCGGTTGATTATATTGCTGTTGGTTATTATAACTATTTTGAGATGATTGGTTTTGTCCATATGGCTGTTGTTGCTGTGGAGCATTATAGTTGTTTCCACCATTTGCAGAGTCTGCTTTTGAATCTAAAAATTTAAACTGCTCTACTCTTAATGTATGTCTACTTCTTTTAGATCCATCTTGTGCTTGCCATTGTTCAAAAATAAGTCTACCCTCAAGCATAACCTTTGAACCTTTTCGTACATATTGGTTAAGAACTTCACCTTGTTTACCAAATACAGAAAACTCAAGAAAACAAACCTCTTCTTTTTGTGTTCCATCTTGCATTTTATACTTGTGAGATGTTGCAATTGAACTAGCTGCAATAGCACTACCACTTGGAAGATATTTAAGCTCAATATCTCTAGTAAGGTTTCCAATCATTATAACTTTATTGTACATATAAGGTCCTTTTTTAATCTACCTAATTACTTTTTAAATTACTTTGCAGCTTTTTTAGCAGCGTCAGCACTCATTGCAGTCCATTGAGTAATCTCAGTTTTACTTTCATATTTAATAAAAATAAATCTTATAATATCTTCATTTACTCTATAGTTTCTTTCAAGCTCTAAAATAGCTTCAGAAGGTGCTGTGAAGTATACTACATAATAATAACCTCTTTTTTGTTTTTGAATCTCATAAGCAAGGTTTCTTGTACCCATATCATCAACAGCAACTATCTCTCCACCATTTTTTTCAATATTTGATTTAACAGTTTCAATTTGTGCCACTGTTTCTTCTTCAGTTAGTGTAGGTTTAACTATAAACATAGTTTCATAATGTCTAATTCTAGCCATATTTTCTTTCTCCTTTTGGATTTAGCCGATATATATCAGCAAGGTTAAGGGGTATTTTCCCTTTGGAGGGCGATTTTACCTTAATGTTGCTGAAAATTTTCTAAAACAAGCCTGTGTATAACTATTTGTATCTAATGTAGTTTTTGTTTTTAGCTCTAATTCTAATGTTTGAAAAAAAGAAAACATATCTAAAATCTGGTCTAACCTAAATCTCATAGCTATATCTGCTCTATCCTTAGCTATTTTAGGGGGAAGTTTATATCCCCATATCTCTTGAATATTTAATTGACCATATATTTTAATATAACTATTTATATTAAAAAGTTGTTGTATAAAACCTGTAGTTTGATTAATAAGATAGATCTCATTTATACCCTCTTCTAAAAGCATATATAAGTCTCTGTTAATATTGATACCAGAAAAAAGTTTTATGAAAAAATCATCAACATTTACAGACCCCATTCCAAAACATTGTTGATTAATAATATTTACACTTATTTGTTGATTTAAAATCGATAATTTATTAAAATCATTAACACATAAAGAGAGATCTTTTTGATGCATATTATATAAATAGCCAAGCTCCTGTTGCCCTATTTTTAATCCTATCTCTAAAGCTTTTTTATTTAAAATATCAATTGCTTCATACTCTTTTGGCTGATAAAATGCAACCTCAACACTTAAATTCTTTTGAGTAAAACTTTTTGCCATTGATCTAAAATCAGTATCTCCAACACATGAAAAAATAACTCTACTATCAGTGTTTGTGTTACATATACGAATTAATGAATCAATCTCTTTTTTATTTATTTTTTTATTTGTTTTAATTAATAAAATATTACTAGTGCTAAATAAAGATGATGCACTTAAATAGTTTACACAATCATTATAGTTATAATCGTCAAAATATACTTTATAAACATCATCTCCATTTGCTAAATATGTGCTTATATTTTTTGAGTACTCTTCAATTAAATAATCATTTTGACCATAAAACATATATGCTTGGTATTTTTTATTTTGTGACTGTTCTTTATCAAATTGGTTTTTATACATATCGAATTATATCTAAACTATTCTTCCAATTATTTTTTTGCTAAGGATATCACAATCAATAATTTCAATATTTAAATTTCTAAATAGTTTTTCACCACTATAGTTTTCTAATTTTACTCTAGCACCTACTAGCTCTTTTGTTAATTTAACTAATTGTTTTTCTGTATCTACTATTTTTGCTTCAAATATATTTCCTATATTTTTATTAGCTGCTCTTGTATATTTTCTATCCTCAAAATCCCAAACCAATTCAGCAATTGTTCTTTCTTGTTGACTAATATTAGTACATATCTCTTCAATATCTTTTGGTATCTTTTTTGTTTTTAAAATACGATGCAATATAAGATCAGCATATCTTCTAATAGGTGATGTAAAATGACTATAATCTTTAAACCCTAGACCAAAATGTTCATGTTTTATATTTGAATAGCGCGCTTGTTGTTGAGATTGTATAATTAATTGATCAACTTCATTTTCCAAACCTCTATATTCTGCTTTATCTTGAATACTAAGAATTGTATTATGTATATTCTCTTTTAACTTTACTTTTAATCCTAACTGATTTACATCTTCTATTAATTTTGCTATTTTTGCCTGTGTTGGCTCATCATGCACTCTAAATATACCTATACTACTAAGCTTTTTTGCTGCTTCTTGATTGGCTAATAACATACACTCTTCTACTAAACTATGTGAAGGTGAAGTATGTTCTATTGTTGTATCTTTAAAATTTTGATTTTCATCAAGATTTATTTTAATCTCATCATTTCTAAAATCGTAACCATTTTTTAATCTTTTTGCTCTAAACTTATCTGTAATAGCATATAATATTTTATGTTTATTTTCATTTTTTTCTTCTAAGATAGTATCTATCTCATCATAGCTATATCTTCTTTTTGAATTTATTGTAGCTTCAAAAAGAGTACTATCTAAAACTTTACAATTTTTTATATCAAGTTTTAGTTTAAATACATAAGCTAATCTATCCTTATTTGGCACAAGTGAGCAAAGATTGTTACTAAGTTCAAATGGTAACATAGGTAAAACTTTGTGTGGTAAATATATAGAAAAAGATCTTCTTTTTGCTTCTTCATCTATTTTACTATTTTCATAAACATAAGAACTTACATCTGCAATAGCCACATACAATTCACATTTTTCATCATCATAATATATAGCATCATCAAAATCTTTTGCTCCAATTGGGTCTATTGTACAAAAATCTAACTCTCTTAAATCAACTCGTTTTTCATAATCATAAGATTTAAATATATTATTTGTTTCAAAAGGATCTTGTCTAAAACTTTCATTATATAAATATAAAGATATTATCTCATCTACTTTTGGATCTTCAATATTTCCTAAGTTTTTCAAAATTTTATCAAAATCAAAGATAACGATATCACCATCTTTTATCTTGGTTTTATCTTTTAAGTTATCTTTTAACACTATATTATCTTTGATTGTATAGAGTTTTTTATTTTTTATATAACATAAAATATTTTTATTTGATGCTTCTAGTATCTCAACTACTTTTGCTTTTGTTTTACCTTTTGGATTAAATATAATTTTGCATAATACTATATCATCATTATAAGCACCATTTAAATTATCAAACTCAATATAAATTTTTTGTGAACTTTTTTCTAGTTTTAAAATAGATATTCCATTTTTAATATCTATTTTTCCAATTTTATATCTACTATTTAATTTATATTCACCGTTTTCTATTTTTACATAATTTGTATGGTTGCTCAAATTTTCTAAATATCTTTTTGTCAAAGTATTCCTAACTTTTTTTCTGTTATAATATCCAAATTATAGCTAAAAGGAAATTTAATATGAAAAAAATACTACTTTTAATAATTAGTGTATTTATAATTCAATCACAAACTTCAGCATCACAAAACAAAACTTTACTTTTTTATTGTGGTATAACTATGGTAAAACCTATGGTGGAAATATCTAAAATTATTGAGAAAAAACATAATTGTAATATAAAAATAATCCAAGGCGGATCTTCTGATCTATACAAATCATTATCTTATTCAAAAAAAGGTGACTTATATCTTCCTGGTTCTGATTCATATAGAAAAAGATACTTAAAAGATGGTTTTTTACTTGATAATAAATATATAGGCTTTAATCAAGCAGCAATATTTGTAAGAAAAAACAATCCAAAAAATATAAAATCACTAGAATCACTTATTGATGAAAATATAACAACAATCTTATGTAATCCACAAAGTGGTAGCATCGGGAAAATGACAAAATCTATTTTATTAAAATACAAAGGTGAAGAATTTTTTGATGAAGTATATGACTTAACAGTTGAGATAGGGTCCGATTCTAGAAATCTAAACAAAGCTTTGATTGATAAAAATACAGATATGACTATTAACTGGAGTGCAACAGCATCATGGGATGAAAACGAACCATTTGTTGATATTGTAGAGATTGATGAAAAATATGCACAAAAAAAAGATTTAGTTATAAATCTTCTTAAATTTTCTAAATATCCAGATATAGCAAAATCTTTTATAGAGTTTGCAGCATCACCTAAAGGGCAAAATATAATGAAAAAGTATGGATTTCAATAGATGAAAATAATCAAACAAAGTAAAACACATAAGCAACTGATACTTTTAATTACTATTTTTTTAATAGGATTTTTTTCCCTTTTTTCTTTAAATCAAATATTTATTAATTTAGTTAATAACCTTGATAATAAAACAAAAAATTTAGAATCTAGAATAAATATTGGAGAGTTTATATCATATGATATAGTAAATCTTAGAGCATTATTTCATGAGTTAGCGACAACTACAACATCTCAAAAGTCAAGAGATTTGATAAAAGAAAAAATTGATGATACTATTGATGTTTTAAATGAATCTATTGAGATACTAGAATATGGTGGAACTCTTAAAAGATTTGTTGCTCTAAATGTAGCAGGTCATCAAAATACAATAAAAACTATTAAATACAATAAAGTAAGTAAAAATGACTATAGTTTAGAAGTGATTGACTTAAAACCAAAACTAATTGAACTTCGCAATATGGTTTCAATAATTGAACAAAAATTAATTCAAAGATTCAAGTTAAGAAAAACAAAAAATATAAAAGAGTTCACCAAATCATCAAGAGAGATAAGAAGGTATTACAAAACTCTTCCTGCATATTTCACAAGACTATCAGAAAACCTTGGAAGACTTTTATATGAGGGTGAAATAGAGTTAAATATTTTGAATAAACAGATTTCACAAGATAAAGAAAGATATATGAAACTAAAAGTTTTACTTATATTCTGTGTGATTACTATTGTTTTAATATTTGGTTTTATTATTATTAGAAATGTAAACAAAGATAGTCAAGCATTGTTTAACTTAAATAATAAACTAAATATAAATCTAGAAAAACAAGAAAATCAAGAAAAATATGTAAGAGCGATTCTTGATGCTCAACCAAATATTATCATGGTAAGTGATGGCAAAGAGATGATTGATGCAAATTTAAGTTTACTGAAATTTTTTGATAAATTTAAAGATTTTGAAACTTTCAGAGATGAAATTCAATGTATTTGTAATTTTTTTGAAACAACTGTACCTAATGATGACTATATAATAAATAAAGATTATGATGGTTTATCTTGGTCTGAATATATTTTAAATAATCAAGATAAAGAGTTTAAAATTATTATGAAAAAAAATGGTAAAAAACATCATTTTTCAATAACAGCGATGAAAACAGTTCTAAATGAAAATACAAATGAATCTGTTGTGATAGTAACTTTAAATGATATAACATCTGAAATAAACTCTCAAATCAAACTAAAAAGCTTAAATGACAATTTAGAACTATTAATATCAAATAAAACAAAAGAACTTCAGGAATTAAATGAAAATCTAGAACAAAAGATTATTATAGAGACACTTAAAGTTAGAGAAAAAGACAAACAGATGATTCAACAATCAAGGTTCGCAGCACTAGGAGAGATGATTGGAAATATTGCACATCAATGGAGACAACCACTTAGTGCTATAAATACTACTGCATCAGGAATGTCATTGCAGATGCAATTAGGAATTGCATCTAATGATGATATAGATGAATCATATACAAAAATAATGGGATATGTAGACTTCTTAACACAAACAATAGAGGATTTTAGAGGTTTTTTTCACGAAGATAAAGATACAGTTGATTTTAATATTACTGAAACAATTGATAAAACACTAACAATAATAAGCCCAAGTTACAAAGATAACGATATAGAGATAATTAAACATTTTCCAGATTATCAAATGTTTTCACATGGAATGCCAAATGAACTAGCACAAGTGTTTTTAAATATTCTAAATAATGCTAAAGATGCTACTATCTCAAATGAGATAAAAAACAGATATGTTAGTATTAGATGTGAAGAGAAAGATAATCAAAATATTATATATATTCAAGATAATGCAGGTGGTATTCCGCAAGATATAATCGAAAAAATCTTTGACCCATATTTCACAACAAAACACCAATCACAAGGTACAGGAATAGGACTTTATATGTCAAGAGATATAGTTGAAAAAACAATGAATGGTAGCATAAGTGTTAGAAATATGTCCACTATTATAGATGATAAAAACTATGATGGTGCCTGCTTTATCATAAAACTAAATAAAATTTAAGGCTTTTTTATTACACTTTGGATATAATCACAAAAATTTGATAAATTTAAAATAAAGGAAATTAATATGGCATTAGATGTTTATTATGACAAAGACTGTAATATCGACTTAATTAAGTCAAAAAAAGTAGCAATGATTGGTTTTGGATCACAAGGTCACGCACACGCAGAGAACTTAAGAGATTCTGGAGTTGAAGTATGTGTTGGTCTAAGAAAAAATGGATCATCATGGGCAAAGGCTGTTGCAAAAGGTTTTGAAACTTTAACAGTAGCAGATGCATCAGCTGCAGCTGATGTTATTATGATTTTATTACCAGATGAAAATCAAGCAGAAATATATGCAAATGAGATTGAACCAAACCTTAAAGAGGGTGCTACAATTGCATTTGGTCATGGATTTAATATTCACTACGGAAGAATCTCTCCAAGAGCTCATATCAATGTAACTATGATTGCTCCAAAAGCTCCAGGTCATACTGTAAGATCTGAGTTTGTAAGAGGTGGAGGTATTCCTGATTTAATCGCTATTGGTCAAGATCCAAGTGGAGCTACTAAAGAGTTAGCTTTATCTTATGCATCTGCAATTGGTGGTGGTAGAACTGCTATTATTGAAACAACTTTCAAAGATGAAACAGAAACTGATTTATTTGGAGAGCAAGCTGTATTATGTGGTGGTGCTACTGCATTAGTTCAAGCTGGTTTTGAAACATTAACAGAAGCTGGATATGATCCACAAATGGCATACTTTGAGTGTCTACATGAGTTAAAACTTATCGTTGACTTAATGTTTGAAGGTGGTATTGCTGATATGAGATACTCTATATCTAATACTGCTGAATATGGTGACTATATTGCTGGAAAAAGAATCATCAATGATGAGTCAAAACAAGCTATGAGAGATTTATTAACAGAGATTCAAGATGGTAGATTTGCAAAAGACTTTATCCTTGAAGGTGCTGCTGGATATCCTAGAATGAATGCTGAGAGAAACAATCAAAGAGAAACACTTATTGAAAAAACTGGTGTTGAACTAAGAGAGATGATGCCTTGGATTGCTGCTAATAAAATCGTAGATCAAGACAAAAACTAATATTAAAACCCTTTATCTTCTTTCAGATAAGGGGTAAAACTTAAAAATATGATAAAAAAAACTCCAAAAAAAAACAATATTAAAAAAATCAAAAAAACGCATAATCCAAAATTTAAATTTTTTGCACTAAGTAATATTATTGTAATTATAACTATATTAGCACTTATGACAACAACTTATTTTTATATTAAAAGTGAAAACCTACAAGAACAAAATATAAAACAACAAAATCAAATTAAAGAGATTAAAAAGAATACAAAAGTATATGAAGATAAAAGAGCTAAATACTTTGAAGAGAAAACAAACGCTTTAGATATAGAATACTCAACACAAATAGAGAGCAATACATATGTTAATAAACAAGAGAATAAAAAAAAGTTTAATTATGATGAGATAATTAAACCAGATACTAAAAAAACAGTTCAAAACAATATAAAAGATGAAACAAAACCACTAATCTCAGATAAACCAAAACTTGCAATTATAATTGATGATGTAACAACTTCATCACAAATAAATAAAATACAAAATATTGGATACAGTGTCAATATGTCTTTTTTACCACCAACCCCAAGACATAGAAATTCAGCGAAAATAGCAAACTCTTTAGAACACTATATGATTCATCTACCTTTACAAGCAACTAGCAATAAATATGATGAAAAAAACACATTATATATAACAAGCAAGTACGATACAATTGAAAAAAGGATTATAAATCTAAAAAAACTTTATCCAAAAGCAAAATTTATAAATAACCATACAGGAAGTAAATTTACTGCAAATCAAGAAGCTATGGATAAGCTATTTAAAGTTTTAAAAAAATATGATTATACATTTATTGATAGTAAAACTACATCAAAATCTGTTGCAAAAATATCATCTAAAAAATATGGTGTTAGATTATTAGCTAGAAATATATTTTTGGACAATAAAAAAGACAAAAAGTATATCACAAAACAACTACAAAAATCTATTAAAATAGCTAAAAAATATGGTTCTGCTATAGCTATAGGTCATCCATATAATATAACTTTTGAAACACTAAAAGAGTCATCTAAACTATTAAAAGATATAGAACTGGTATATGTTCATCAATTATGATAAATAAGATTAATTTTCATATACCAGAACTAGATAATATGAAAAAATATCCAAATGAATTATCTTATATTGGAAATATAGATTTATTAAAAAAAAGAAAAATAGCAATAGTTGGCAGTAGAAAGCCAAATCAATACACAAAACAATACACATATATACTCGCACAAGAACTCGCAAAACAAAATATTTGTGTAGTAAGTGGTGCTGCTATGGGTGTAGATGCCATAGCACATACAGGTGCAACTCCATCAAATACAATAGCAGTAGCTGGTACAGGTCTTGATATAAAGTATCCAGCGATAAATAAAAAACTTATAGAAGAGATTCAAAGCAAAGGTTTAGTATTAAGTCAATTCAAAAACAATCAAACTGCTACTAGATATACATTTCCATTAAGAAATGAACTAGTTGTCTCTCTTTGTGAGATTTTAATAGTAAGTCAAGCCGACTTAAATAGTGGAACAATGAGAAGTGTAGAGTATGCTTTAAAAATGGAAAAACCTATCTATGTACTACCTCATAGAGTTGATGATAGTGAGGGTACAAATCAGCTACTACAAAAAGGCTTAGCTACCGCAATTTATAATATTGAAGAGTTTATTTCAAGTGTTGTTGGATATAAAAATGATATCAAACACAAAGATTCGTTTTTAGAATATTGTAAATCAAATCCTACATATGATGAGGCTATGGAATTATATCCTCAAGAGATGTTCGAATATGAACTTTTAGGCTCAATAGCAGTAGCAAATGGAATTGTTACTGTTATATAATCAAGTGGTACCAACTAACTATAATCTTTGAGGCATCTCATCTTTAAAAGCGATTTTTTCTGCATTTGCCAAAATATCCATAACACCATCTTCAATCATTTTATCTGCAAGTTGATATCCTAAGTTATCTGATTCATTGATATTTGCACTTAATGACTTTTGTACTATATTTGTACCATCAGGATACCCTATCATTGTTCTTATTGTTACTATATCATCTGTAATTGTAGCATTACAAGCTACTGGTGCTGAGCATCCTGCACCTATTTTACTGATAAAATCTCTTTCTAGTTTTGTACATAAAAAAGTATTTTCATCATTTACAATCGAAACTATCTCTCTTACTTTTTTATTAGCACTAATAATTTGTATACCCAAAGCAGCTTGTCCCATAGGTGGAATCATCATATCCAAAGGTAGCTTTTGTGTAAAAGGGATATCTTTTAAAAGATCGAGTCTATGTAGCCCAATCCAAGCTAATATAATTGCATCATATTGACCCTCTTGAAGTTTTCTTAGTCTTGTATTGACATTTCCCCTTAGGTCTTTCACTTTTAAATCTGGTCGTTTAGCTAAAAGCTGCATTCTTCGTCTTAAGCTTGTTGTACCAACCACAGCACATAGAGGTAGTTCCTCAATTGTTTTATAAGTATGTGATAAAAAAACATCACTTTGATCTTGTCGTTTAGTAATAGCAGATAGTTCTAAACCTTCTGGCATATAAGTAGGAACATCTTTTAGGCTATGAACAGCTAGATGGGCATTTCCAGCTAACATCTCATCTTCAAGCTCTTTTGTAAAGTGACCTTTTCCACCAATCAAAGCAAGAGGTTTATCTAGTATTTTATCCCCTTTACTTGTGATTTTATTAAGTTCTACCTCTATTTTGGGATATTTTTCTTCAATTGCATCTTTTATATGATATGCTTGCCAAAGTGCTAAGTCACTTGCTCTTGTCGCTATTATTAGTTTTTCCATATATTTCTCTATCCTGCTACTTTATTATTTTAAATATTTTTCGTATTTTGTTCTAGTTTTATCAATTTCACCATCAAAAAATATTGTAGGTGTACCATTAACAAAAGCTTCTTCTGCCATATCTAAATCATTATTCAATTTATCTTCATATTTTTTATTATTTATTTGACTCATTGTAATATTTGTTTTAAATATCTCATTAAACTTTTTTAATGCCTTATTGTTATCTTTTTCTCTATAAGGGTCATAAAAATTACTAAAATCAGTATTGTATACCTTATAATCAATATCTTTGATACCTAACTCTTTTGCAATCATTGATGCTTTTGATAATACTTTTGCAGTTGGATGCATATCCAATGGCATATGATAATAATATAGTGCTATGTTTTTTGGATTGTCCATTACTGCTTTCATAATAAATGGTACTTCATCTACACAAATAGGACATAATGGATCACTAAACAGCACCATAGTATGCTTTGCATTTGGATTACCAGCGATAAGATGCTCTTTGCTAAAATACTTAAACGATAGATCAGGATACATAATATTTTTATATGAACTATTTGTTTTCGCATCAACTAATTCTGGTGCTATCATATTTCCATTTGAAAATATAAAATGTTTTTGATTCACATTTTTATTATTTACTTTAAGATTTAAATCAAATGCATATCCGTACCATCCATCTTGTTTTAGATCTTTTTTCAAAATTATACTAATACTATTTAAACTAATACCATTTTTTCTTTTTAAAATATTTTGAATTTTCTTTTTTTCAACATTTAATAACTTTTTATCAAATGCTATAGAGTTAGCATATAAACCACTACTTAATAGACTTGCTATCGTCAATGACTTCAACATCAATAATTTCATCATCTTTTCCTTTATATTGTGTATTATTAAAATTTGTATGTTTATATTCAAAATGAGTATTTTGATGACTTGAATATTCGCTATTTGTATTTTTTGTATTTTTTTTGAATTTAAATATTTTTGTTAAAAATATTGTAAATAATCCAAACTGTAGAGCAATACCAAGAAAATCAGTAAAAAAGCCTGGTACAATTAAAAGTACAGCTCCAAATGCTTTTGCTACATTTGTTTTTATAAACTCTTCTTGTGTAATATTACCAGATCTTGCTTCATTTATACTTTCCATTAAAGAAAATTTAAAATTCTTCAAAAGATATATACCTATAATAGCAGATACAATTATCTCAAAAAATGTATTTAATCCACCAATATTAGTTGCAATAGAGGAAGATATCATAACCTCTAAAAATAGATATATTAAAAAATAAATCAATTTAGTCCTTTTGTATTTTCTCTATTTTCTCTATTTTTTTTGCGAAACCTGAGTTTTGTTTTGTTTTTTTTGTTAAGTTTAATTCTTTGATTTTTGTAGAATAATCTATTGATGAACAATTCATTACTGCAAAACTTTTTGCAATAACTGCTAAAGTGTTTGGAACTTCACCTTTTTTTTTATAAGATTGTATGTTTTTATCACTTACTTTTATTAGTTGAGCAAATTTTGGTAAGGTAATCTCAGCATCAAGTAAAAGTTTTTTAAAATCTATAAATGTCATCCTACTGTTGTTCCTCTTTTTTGCTCTTCCATCTTAGATATAGTTGATTGAAGTTCAATTACTTTTGATTGAAGATTATGATTATCTTTGCTTAGCTCTTTTACACGCTTCATCATCTCTAATTTTTTATTTTTTTCATCAGAAACGATAAGATCTTTTTGTTTAGTCAAAGCTGCCAACTCTTTTTCGTAGTGACCTATTTGAGCATTTAGTGTTGATACTTTTTGCTTCTCTTTGTTTAATGAATTCATTATAAAATCTGCATCTTTACTATTCACAGCATTTTGATGAAGTTTTGAAATCTCTGCCTCAAGAGTTTTTATCTGCATAGATAATTGTGATTCTTTAGATCTTTGCTCCATAATATTTTTTCTTACTCGTTGCATTGTTTGTTGTTTTTCAAGTTCATCACCTGTTTGATCCAATCCAATATAAATCAAACCATCAACTGCAGCTGTTGAGTCATTATATATAGTAATTATTGTAGAATTTAAATAAAAAATCTCATCTGTTTTTGATTTAAATTTTATTTTTCCTTTATAAGAATTATCTTCACCAATTAACTTTAATATACTTTGATAGCTATCAACTGTCGAATCTTTATGTAAAAGATCATCTACATTAAGATTGAGTAACTCATCGTTTGTATATCCTGAAACTTCACAAAGCAGTTCATTTGCTTCAGTTATATTTCCATGGTTATCAACTTTAAAAATAGATGCAATTTGATTCATAATAGCCATATATTGAGAGATTTGCTCCTCTTTTTTAGCAACCAAATTTTTATTATGCTCAATCATACAAAATTTTGATACATTTTGCAATAATTCTGTAGTATTGATTGGCTTTAATGCATAATAAGCTATTTTTAATTTAATAGCTTCCATTAAATAATTTGACTCTCCATGTGCGGTTGTAAAAATTATAGGGACCTCTTGATCGAGTTCTCTTATCTCTTTTACCATCTCTATACCATTTAAATTTGGCATATTGATGTCGCTTATAATAGTATCAATTTTACTCTTTCTCTCCTGAGTATAGTATTTAAATTGGTTTATACCATCATTTCCATCGTTACATATTATCACCTCACCAAATATTTTCTTCAAAATACTACTAAGTGAGTTTCTAATACTGTCATCATCTTCAACATACATTATGGTTAGGGTTTTTAGAAATTCTTTATCAAACATAACCAATTATATATCATTAAAACTGAATTTAATATTAGTTTGTTACAATATAATTACATTTTTAAACTAATATAGGTGAGCAAATTAATTAAATTCAGCATAACCCTATATTAAGTTTTAATTAAGATTAAGAAAGAAATTACGCGTGATTTGATGAGCTATGGCAATACACCGACTAATTTTTCTTTTGAAAATAGATAAAAAGTTGTTAATTACCAATGCTATTTCCTTTAATCTTAAATAAAATTTATTAGAGGATTGATCTAAATTAAATTTAAAAATCACTTAATTTAAGCTTTATCAAAGTAAAGTTTACCTATTATTCCGAACTTATTTTTAGAAAGGATATAGTTCGTGATTAAATTTACACAAAGTATAAATAATGCTGATGTTCAAAAAGATTGGATAGTAGTAGATGCTGCTGATAAAATATTCGGTAGAGTAGTAACTGAAGTTGCTTCAATTTTAAGAGGAAAACATAAACCATCATTCACACCTAATGTTGATTGTGGAGATAATGTTATAATAATAAATGCAGGAAAAGTTAAATTTTCTGGTGCTAAATTAGTTGATAAAAACTATTTTACTCACTCTGGATATTTTGGTAGTACTAAAACTCACAAAATGTCAGATATGTTAGAAAATAATCCAGAAAAATTATTTAAACTAGCTACAAGAGGTATGTTACCAAAAACAAAATTAGGTGCAAAAATACTTAAAAACTTAAAAGTATATGCTGATGAAAATCACCCACATACTGCACAAGTACAAGGATAATAAATGGCAAAAGTATACGCAACAGGAAGAAGAAAAAGAGCAATCGCTAAAGTATGGTTAGAGGTTGGAAAAGGTGATATTACAGTTAATGGACAACCTTTAAATGTATGGCTTGGTGGTCATGAAGCTCTTAAAAAAAGAGTTAGACAACCACTTGAAGTTTCTAAGCAATTAGAATCAGTAAACATTGTAGCTAAAACTCTTGGTGGTGGTTACTCTGCACAAGCTGATGCTTTAAGACATGGTATATCAAGAGCTTTAGTTGCTTATGATGAGCAATTCAGAGCAGTACTTAAACCACATGGTTTACTTACTAGAGATGCTAGAGTTGTAGAGAGAAAGAAACCAGGTAGAAGAAAAGCTAGAAGATCTCCTCAGTTCTCAAAAAGATAATAGATACACTTTATTATTTGGACATTACTCAAGTTTTGTTTCACAAAAAGCTAAAAAGATTTATCTTTTTAGCTTTTTTTATGTACAATTGCTTATGAAATTTTTACTAATTATTTTAACTACATTAACTTTTTTAAATTCATCTACATTAAACTTAAGTATCTCTTCTAATCCTAGCAGAATCAATCCTATCTTATCAACAGATAGTGCAAGCAGTGAAATATCTCAATGGATTTTTAATGGCTTATTTAAATATAATAAAGATGGAGATATTGTATCTGACTTAGCATCATCTTATTTTTTTGAAAATAATACAACACTAATTATCAATCTAAAACAAAATGTTAGATGGCATGATAAAAAGAAATTTACAAGTCAAGATGTTATTTATACATATCAAACGATACAAAATCCTAAAATATACACACCTATTACTACAAGCTTCACTAAAGTAAAGAGTGTAAAAGCACTTGATAAATATACTATTGAAATAAAATACAAAGAACCATATTTTAAAGCATTAGAGATATGGCTAACAGGTATTTTACCTAAACATATTTTTGAAAATGAAAAAGATATTATGACAAGTATTTACAATAAAAAACCAATAGGAACTGGACCATATAAGCTATCAAAATTAGATATCTCAAAAGATATAATTTTAGATAAAAATGAAGATTACTTTGACAAAGTAGCTAAAATAGATAAAATAAGATATAAGTTTGTACCAGATAGTTCAACCTCTTTTTATATGTTAAAACAAAAACAATTAGATATAGGCTCATTAACACCTATTCAAGTTGATAGACAATTAGATAAAACATTTAAAAATAATTTTAATATATATGAAACACCTAGTTTTTCTTATACATATCTAGGTTTTAATTTAAAAAGTAAAAAATTTAAAAATAAAGATTTAAGAGAAGCTATTAATTTAGCTATAGATAAACAAGAATTATTGGATATTTTATTTTTTGGGCATGCCTCCATTTGTAATGGTCCTTTTTTGCCAAATACATTTGCTTATAATCAAAATATTAAAAAATCAAAAACAAATATAAAAAAATCAAAAAATATTTTGAAAAAACTAGGTTATCACAAAAATAACAAATTTAGCTTTCAAGTTATAACAAATGCAAATAACTCAATAAGAGTAAATGCAGCACAAATCCTGCAACATCAATTATCTAAAGTAGGTATTGATATGAAAATTAGAGTAATGGAATGGCAAGCTTTTTTAAATACTGTAGTACACCCTAGAAAATTTGATGCTATTATTCTTGGCTGGGGCTTATCGCTTATGCCAGATGCAAAATCAATTTGGCATAGCACTAGTGATATCTCTGGTGGATTTAATCTAATAGGATACAACAATAAAACAGTAGATAGATTGATAGAAAAAGGGGAAACAACAATAGAGAAAGAAAAATTAAGTATCATTTACAAAGAGATATACAAAAGAATAGTAGATGATTTGGCATATATATTTCTATATATTCCAAACAGTATTACAAGCGTAAATAAAAATATAAAAAATATTAAACCAGAATTTACTGGTATAATGCATAATCAAGAGGAATGGATAAAAGAATAATGAAAAAAACAATATTATTTGATTTAGATGGGACTTTAATAGATAGTACAGAGGCTATACTTGAGTGTTTTCACTATGCTTTTAGTGAACAAAATTTTAAGTTTTTTGGTACAAATGAAGATATAAAAAATGAGATTGGGTATCCTCTTGATATTATGTTTTATAATCTTGGTGTTGATAAAAATAAAGTATGGGATTTTGTAGATAGTTACAAAAAAGAATATAGTAAGATATCTATCAAAAAAACATTTTTGCTTTCAAATGCTAAAAAGAGCATTGATCTAGCTTCAACATTTGCAACACTTGCAATTGTGACAACAAAAACAACAAGTTATAGTATTAAAATGTTAGAAGATTTTGGTATATTTGAATATTTTGATACTATTATTGGAAGACAAGAAGTAAAAAATCCAAAACCTGACCCAGAACCTGTTGAAAAAGCATTAAAAAACTTAAATATAAATCCTTCGTTAGATGTCTATATGATTGGTGATACTAAGCTTGATATAATCGCTGCAAATAAAGCAAATATCAATAGTGTAGGGGTTCTTTGTGGTTATGGCAAAAGGGAAGATTTATCATTATATACCAACAACATTGTAGCAGATTCCTTAGAAGCAGTAGAAAGTATAAAAAAGAATTATTTTTAAAGCATACTGTAAGTTGTAATTGTTTAAAATTATCTCATATAAATATTAATTATTTAATATAAGTGAATTAAGGAGAAATAATGCTAGAAATAAGATGGCACAGTCGTGCTGGACAAGGTGCTGTAACAGGTGCAAAAGGTTTGGCTTCGGTTCTTGCTGAAACAGGAAAACAAGTACAAGCTTTTTCATTTTACGGATCTGCAAAAAGAGGTGCAGCAATGACTGCATATAATAGAGTTGATGATAATCTACTTTTAAATCACGAAAGATATATGGAACCAAACTATGTATTTATTCTTGATCCAGGTTTAGCATATACAGATAACTTCACAGAAGATTGTAACGATGAGACACAGTATATCATCACTACACACTTAAGTAAAGAAGATCTTATCTCTTTAATTCCTGCTTTAGAAGGTAGAGAAAGTCAAGTTCATACTTTAGATATGTTAAAAATATCTCAAGAGACTATTGGTAGACCAATTCCTAATACACCAGCATTAGGTGCATTTATTAAACTTTCTGGGATTTTAGATATCAATAATTTTAAAGATGCTATGAAAATCATCCTTGGGAAGTTACCAGAAAAAATTGTTGATGCAAATATGTTAGCTATTCAGCGTGCATACGATGAAGTAAATTAGGGGTAAAAAATGGCAAAAGTAAAAACTATAACACAAGAACAATCAGATATTTGTACAAGTTTATATAAATCAAAAGATCAGTTTGAAAATTCTATTTTTGATATGGGTTGGGATGAGTTAGTTCCTGGGGCTGCATGTTTTTCATTTGAAGGGGATATTGATCATACAGTTGTAAATGTTCACCCAGAAAATAGACCTGTAGCAGAAACAAACTCTATGAATAAATATGTTGGTGACTGGAGAGTTGTAAAACCTGTATGGCAAGTTGATTTATGTATTGATTGTCAAAACTGTTGGTTATATTGTCCAGATACATCTATTATCTCTAGAGATAAAGAGATGGTTGGTATTGATTATGATCATTGTAAAGGTTGTGGTATTTGTTCTGAAGTATGTCCAACAAATCCAAAATCACTTATTATGTTTGATGAAAATATTAAAAATGAAGATGCTCTAGCACAATGGCCAGAGAAAACAAAGAAAGGTGAATAGAAACATGTATAGAAATAAAAGAAGTATGGATTTAAATACTGTAGAAGTTTGGGATGGAAATGTTGCAAATTCACATGCACTTAGACAAGCAAGTGTAGATGTTGTTTCAGCATACCCTATTACTCCATCAACAGGTACAGTTGAAGCTTATGCTTCGCATAATGCAAATGGATATGTTGATGGTGAGATGATCATGACTGAGTCTGAGCATGCTGCTATGTCTGGATGTATAGGTGCTAGTGCTGCTGGTGCTAGAGCTGCTACTGCTACTTCATCTCAAGGACTTGCTCTTATGGTTGAGACTTTATACCAAGCTTCTGGTATGAGACTTCCAATTGTACTTTGTATGATCAACAGAGCCTTAGCTGCACCACTAAATGTAAATGGTGACCACTCTGATATGTATCTTGCAAATCAATCTGGTTGGATAAGTATTGATGCTTGTACACCTGAAGAATCTTATGACTTAGTATTATGTGCATTTAGAATTGGTGAGCATTTAGATGTAAGACTTCCTGTTATTGTAAATCAAGATGGTTTCTTAACATCACATAAAGCACAAAATGTAAGACCACTATCTGATAAAGATGCTTATGATTTTGTTGGTGATTATCAAGAAGTTAATTCTATGTTAAACTTTGATAAGCCTGTAACTCATGGTGTACAAACAGAATCTGATTGGCATTTTGAGCATAAAGCAAAACAAAATGATGCAATGATGAAATCTTCAAAAGTTATAGAAGATGTATTTGCTGATTTTGAAAAAGTAAGCGGTAGAAAATACAATATGATTGAAACTCATAGAACTGAAGATGCTGATGTTATTGTTATTTGTATGGGTACTACATACCAAACAGCAATGGTTGCATGCGATAAAATGAGAGAAGAAGGTATAAAAGCTGGTGTATTAATGCCAAGAGTTTTCAGACCAACTCAAATGGATAAATTAGTAGAAAAATTAAAAAATGCTAAAGCTGTAGTTTGTATGGATAGATCAGCACCAGGTGGACAAACTGGATTATTATTTAATGATGTATCATCAGCATTATTTAATACAACAGCTAGACCATTATTAAGCAACCTTGTTTATGGTTTAGGTGGAAGAGATATCAATATAGAAAACTTAAGTAAAGTTTTTAGAGATGCTCAAGCAGAAGTTGAAGCAGGAAAATTGAATGGTTCTATCCAAAGATGGATAGGCGTAAGAGGACCAGAATTAGCATACTATAGTGTGGAGGGATAAAAAGATGAGTTGTAGTTTATTAGGTGGATGTGCTCCACAAGGAAATAAAGAGATTAAGAACTTAAAATCTTTCTCTACAGCAGCAGAGAGATTTGAGGGTGCGCATGTATTATGTCCAGGTTGTGCTCATAGTATTATTGTTAGAGAAGTTTTAAATGCTACAAATGACAACTTAGTTGTATCAGCTTCAACTGGTTGTCTTGAAGTTTGTACTGCTATTTATCCTCATACTTCTTGGGATTGTTCTTGGATTCATATTGGATTTGAAAACTCTTCTACTGCGGTTGCTGGTGCAGAGACTGCCAATAAAGCATTAAGAGCTAAAGGTAGAATATCAGCTGATACTCCTGAGCCTAAATTCATCGCATTTGGTGGAGATGGTGCTACTTACGATATTGGTTTCCAATGGCTTTCTGGTTGTTTTGAAAGAGGACATAATATGATGTATGTTTGTCTCGATAATGAAGTATACGCTAATACAGGGGGACAAAGAAGTTCATCTACGCCTATTGGTGCAAGTGCTACTACTACTCCTGCTGGTTCTCACTCTTATGGTGAAAAACAACATAAAAAAGATATGCTTTCTATCATGGCAGCTCATGGTGCTCCTTATGTAGCTCAAGTTGCTCCAAATAAATGGAAAGATATGGTTAAAAAAATCCATAAAGGTTTTGATGCAAATGGTCCTGTTTATATCAACGCAATGTCGGCTTGTACAACAGAGTGGAAGTTTCCAATTCATCAAACAATTGAAGTTTCTGATATGGCTACTGATTCATTAGTATTTCCACTATATGAGATCATTGAAGGTAGAGAACTAAATATCACTTATAGACCAAAAAATATTGTACCTGTAAGAGATTATTTAGGTGTTCAGCCTAGATTTAAACACTTATTTAAACCACAATACGAGTACTTAATCGAAGAGTGGCAACAAAGAGTTGATAAAGATTGGGATTATTTACAAAGAAGGGAGGAATCTAGAGTATAGACTTTAGATTCATTCAAGAGTGTAACCTTCTTGACAAGTTTTTAAAACCCTTGCAAAAGCAAGGGTTTTTTTATATCTAATACTAAAATCCAATCTCCCAGCTATTCCAACACTAAGTTTTCTATTTTAAAATCATTTATAAATTATATGATATAATAAACGATATTATAACAAGGGATTAAAAATGTGTGTAGCTACAAAAGAGAAATATATCGATCCATTTACTGATTTTGGTTTTAAGCATCTATTTGG
>JAYEJC010000183.1:0-32887 GCA_034660335.1 Campylobacterota bacterium | reverse complement strand
ATATTCTATCAAGTATAAAAGCCATTCGTGGCATATATCCCACATCTTCCATAATAGCAATTAAAACAAATAGTATAAAAAATATAGGGACATAGTTTATCAAAGCATTTGCACTATTTATCATCCAAACAGCAAAATCAGTCATCATAGGTACATCAGTCAAATAAGGGGCAGGTGACAAATCAACTACAAAGTTTTTAACAGCAGCAAGAAGTGGCCAAGTATAATCAGTAAGTTTATATCCACCCACAATAGAAAGCTCATAAATTAAAAACATAATAGCAAATAAAATAGGCAAAGCTAGCCATCTATTTAAAACTATCTTATCAGCTTTATCGGTGAGTGTTTCTTTGTCTTTGTTTTTATCTTTGATAGCTTTGTGATATATAATATCAGCTGAGTCATATCTAAATGTCGCTAAAAATGAAGCTATATCTTTATCGTATAAAGAGTGAAATTTGTCTTCTTGATCTTTTGCTAACTCCTCAATATCACAAAACTCATTTTTGAGGTGTTCAATTATAGTTGTATCACCCTCTAATACTTTTATTGCCATCCATCTTTTATTTAACTTAGTATTTGAAGAGACAATGGTGTTTTCAATCATTTGTATATGTGGTTCTAACTCCTCATAATTTATAGAAAAGTCTTCATAATTCTCTTTTGATTTTGAAGTTTGAACTATAGCTTCCATAATCTCAGTACTACCTAAGCCTTTAGCTCCACTTGCTTCAACTACTTGACAACCTAACATTTTAGATATTTTTTTTGTATCTATAGAGATACCTCTTCTTGAAGCTACATCCATCATGTTTAAGACAATAACCACAGGCATACCAATCTCAAGTAGTTGAAATGTAAGATAAAGATGTCTTTTGATATTTGATGCATCTATAACATTTACTATCACATCTGGATTTTCTTCACATATAAACTCTTTTGCAACTCTCTCTTCAAGTGAATAAGAGCTAAATGAGTAAGTACCAGGCAAATCAACCATCTCAATTTTATGATCATCATATTTAAAGTTACCAGTTTTTTTATCTACAGTAACTCCAGGATAGTTTGCTATATGTTGGTCTATTCCACTTACCATATTAAATATAGTTGATTTACCACAGTTTGGCTGACCTGCAAGTGCTACTTTTATATTATTCATCATTTTTTACCTCTATAAGTCTTGCTTCACTTTTTCTCAATGTGATATTGTAGTTATGTATTTTTAATTCCATAGGATCATATAAAGGGGCTTCTCGTACTATCTGAATCTCTGCACCATTTACAAAACCCATATCAAGAAGTTTTTGTTTTAACTTACCATCAGTATTGAGTTTTGCAATTTTATATTTTTGACCTTTTCCTAGACCATCAAGTCTTCTGTTAAGTTGTTTACCTTTACCTGAACCATCTTGTTTTAGTTTCATTTTAAACCTTCATATTTGTTTTATACACTTTAAAAAACCTTGAGATACACTAGATATAAAAATTACAAATACTAGTAATATAATAACTGTTAAATTTCGAAATTTATTGTTTTAGGAGAAACAATATATCTCAAGGCTTTTTAAAATTTATAGGGAAAAAGACTACTTCTGTAGTCTAATGCTTAATCATCCCCTATAAATTAAAATGTAATTGCTATAGCAACTTCAATATTTGTTTGATCATCTCCATCATCAATAGTATATTTACCATATCCTGCACTTAACTCAATATTATCATCCATTGCATAAGCTATACCAAAATCTATCTCAGTCGCATCACTACCTTGAACATCAGCACTTATATAAGTAGCACTAGCTGTTAAACTATCATCTATAGAATACTCAAGAGGCACAACAATTGCACTTGTATCTTTTGTAGCACTTGAATCAATATTTCCATCAAGAATCATACCTGGAGCAAAATCATCTCCACCTTTTAAACCTTTTTCAAGAGTTATATATGCTATGCCAGCTGTTACATCACCAAATGATTTACCAATAGTCGCAAAAAATCCTTTTTGATCTATTGTTTTATTTACACCTATTAGTTCTACATCTTTTTGAATATATTCAACTCCAAGATCTAATCCAGCTACTGAACCATTAATATATGCTGTTAATAGATCAATCTCTTTTTCTGTATTATCACTATCAATAGCCTTATTTGTTACAACTTTTCCATCATCTTTATTTTTATAGCCAGAACCATATTTCGCTCCAATCATAAGCTCACCGATTTTAGCATCAACTCTAATAGCTGTCATACCGCTATCACCTTTATTTGAATCTGCTTCCTCTTCATTTTTAACTTTTGAAACAACAGTTACTTTTACACCTTTAGCAACTGGTACATTTACAGCAAGTTTCCAATCTTCACCACCATTGTCAAATGCGTCTGTTCCATAAGTGTTATTTGGAGCAAGTCCAGCTACAACTTTACCTTTTCCATCCATAAGTGGAATCACTGCATAAGCAGCTTTTGTTTTAAACCCATCATCAGTATTGTCAGCTCCTGCTGTAGTTTGTCCTTGTACTCCATCAAATGCCTTAAATGTAGTAAATACTTTTATTCCATTATTTAAAGTTGCATCAAGATTTAGATTTACTTCTGCTGTTCTTTTATTTATTTTTTCTGTGTCTGTTTTCTCGCTAACTGCTTTTAACTCAACATCTCCACTTAATTCAATATTTGAACTATTTGGAGCTGTTACAGTTCCAGCGTATGAACAAGTTGCTACTAACAATGATGCTGCTAAACTTAATTTTAATCTGTTTTTTATCATATTTTTTAATTTCCTTTATTTTTATGTTATAATAAAAGTTCAATACCTCTCATATAGAGAGTGCTTAAATGCTGTATTGAACACTATGGGCTAAAGATATATATTTTCAAGAGTTTTATCTTTAGTCTTCCTACTTAATTTTTATTTAATCAATTCCTAATTTTTAATATACGAAATTCAACATTCCTCCTTTTTTAATTAACTTTGACATTCTTTACATATTCCATTTATTATTACATTGTAATTAGTTGGTTTGAAATTTTGATTTTTAAGTTCACTTAAAAACTTATCATGAATATCTAGACTCTCAAATTCACTAATTTTATTACACTCTTGACAATATAGATGATAATGTGGTTGTTTAAAATATGATAGTTCATATCTTTTTTTGTCATCAACAAATATACTATCCACTATTCCAAATCTTTCAAAGGTATTTAATACCCTATAAACCGTAGTGACTTTTAATTTATTTTTTTGTTTGTTCATAGTATCATTTTCTACACAATTAAGATTTGATATTTTTGATAACTCAATGATATCTTCGGCACTTAAATGTTCAGAATTTTCAAACAATAACTCCAAAATAATTGATTTATTGATTGTTAGTATTTGATTATGTGATTCTAATCTTTTCTCAACAATCTTTAAAAACTCTATATATTCATTGAGTTTATTTTTAGATACTTTACACATTTATTTATCCTAGAATTGATTTACTTACTCTAAGAGCTTGACTTTTATCTAAATCTTTATGTCTCATTTGTAATATCTTCATAATTGGAGTGATCAACGCTTCACTTTTTTCATATCCTGACTGACCTAGTAACCTATTTATTTTAATTTCTAACTGTATATCTGACATCTTTATTCCTTTTTTATATTGATAGTGATTATTAATATTGACATATTGACATAGAGTCTCTTAAAATATACTTAATATTGACAGCTATTATCAGTATTGTTATTTTAAAAAAAATATCTAATCTGTTGTATTTAGAGATGCATATAGATTTTATGTTATAATACAAACTAATATTTAAGGACAAAGATGATGAAAGATAATACTTGTATGATTAATAAACTAAAAGAGATAATTAAACAAAAAGGTTTGAAATATACAAAACAAAGGGAAGTAATATTTGAAACAATATTAAACTGTGATAAACACTTAGACACTGAAGAGATATATAGTATTATTTTAAAAGAGCACCCAAATGAAAAAATAGGAATTGCTACAATCTACCGAGCTTTAGTATTTTTAGAAGATACTAATCTTATCTCATCTATAGCTTTAGGGAAAAATGCAAAAAAATATGAAACAAACTTCAAAGAACATCATGATCATTTAGTTTGTGTGAAATGTAATAAGATTGTAGAGTTTGTAAATGAAAAGATAGAAACAGAGCAAGAAAAGATTGCTAAAGATCATAGTTTTAAACTTTTGAATCATACTATGTATTTATATGGTATTTGTAAAGATTGTCAAGAATAAAATATAATTATTTATATATACTTTTAAGTAATTTATATTTAAGGAGCAGTATGATAAATTTAAAATTATTAAGCACTCCTATGTTTAATTATCTCTTCTTTTAGTAATCAAAACTGGTATCATTTTTTTTTAATAATATCTCTTGTTTTTGTATCGATATCTCTTTTCTTTTTTTACCATTATGAAATCTTCTTTTATCTTCATCTGTATCCAATTCTAAAGCTGGTACTTTCATAGGTTTGCCATCTTTATTTACACTAACTATTGTAAAATAACATGTATTTGTATGGATCACACTTTGTTTTTGTATATTTTCTGTTACTACTTTTATACCAACCTCCATAGATGTATTACCTGTATAATTTATAGTTGATAAAAATGTAACTAAAGAACCAATTGGTATTGGATTTTTAAAAAGAACCATATCAACAGATAGTGTCACTACATAATTTCCAGAATACCTAGAAGCACAAGCATAAGCTACTTGATCTAAAAGTTTTAAAATATCCCCACCATGTGCCATACCTGTAAAATTTGCCATATCTGGCGTAATTAAAACTGACATTGTTAATGTTTTATTTTGCATTATTTACCTTATTATATTTTATTATTGACCAAAGTTTTAAAATACTCACCTCTTTGCTCGAAGTTTTTAAAACAATCAAAACTAGAAGCAGCAGGAGAAAATAAACAAATAGTATCATTTTTTGTTATATCTTTTGCATAAACAACAGCACTCTTTAAATCTTTTGTATAATATATTGTTTTTTTATTATTAACTTTATTAAATAATTTTTTTATTAATAAACCTGTTTGTGAATATAAAATAATATTTGAAACATCACTATTTAATAAAAAGTTCACTAAATCACTGTACTGTATACCTCTATCATAACCACCAATAATAACACTATTTACATCTTTTAAAATATTTATAGCTTCTATAGTAGCTTCAGGTATAGTAGATATAGAATCATTTATAAAAACAATACCATCTATTTTATCTACATACTCTAATCTATGATGCAAAGTTTTGAACTCATTTAATGTTTTTTGATAGATATATTTATCAATACTATTTATATCAACTATAGCTTCAAGAATTTGCAAAGTAGCTAGATGAATATAACCACTTTTTATATTAAACTTATTTTGATATTTTAAGATATCTTTAGTTACATCTAAAACTCTAGTTGAGTGAAAAATATCTTTTTTATTATCCACTATCTTTTTGCATTTTGTATTACAATTTATTATAGATATATCATCACTAGATTGATATCTAAAAATATTAAATTTAGAATCATAATAATCAAATTTTGATTTATAATAATCCAAATGATCATCAAATATATTGGTCAAAATAGCTATGTGTGGACTATACTTAATATTTGATAATTGATGAGAAGACAACTCCATAACCACTACAGTATCAAGCTCTAACTCTTCTAAAATATCAAATGAAGGCAATCCAATATTTCCACATAATTTAACATCTTGATTATTATTTTTAAATAGATTATAAAGTATAGTACAAAGTGTACTTTTACCTTTTGTTCCTGTTATACCTATAATTTGTTTAGCAAAATATCTAATAAAAAGTTCACTCATAGATGTGAAATTGTATTGATTATATTCTATACCCAGCTTATACAAAGAGATTCCAGGAGATTTTATGATCAAATCCACTTTTTTTAAATCATCCAAATAGTTATCACCATTTGCTTTATCTATAATAACTATTTGTATATCTTTTAGGTATTTTAAAGCAAAATCATAAAATGACCTCCCCTCTTTTCCAAATCCAAATATACCTATAGAGTTATAGGTTTTCAACTCATCAATTAACTTAGATAACATATTTTTTTAAAATATCTTTGAATATATTTGGTAAATTATTTTGTGACTTATAATCAACACTTAAATCATAATCACCTATTAAAGGTGCATCATATTTTTTTAGTAAATATGGTAGTTTATCTTTTTTATAAGATTGAATTTTTTTTTGCAAAGCATAATTAACTTCATCATATGTACCCACACACTCAAAAGGTTTAACCTCAGTAGTTTTATATAATTTATTAAAAATAAGCTCTAAATCTTTATCTTCAAACATATTTTTACCAAAAATTCTTATCATTGTATCATCTTCTATAAAATTACAAAGCATCATATATGTAAACATACATTTAGGACATTTTCCACACCATCTATCCTCTTTGCTTCCTACATTACAACTTAAAAATATATCAAAATACTCTTTGTTCTTTGAAAAAAGTGAAGCTATTTGTATCTCTTCTAATGGTCTTAAAAAACTAAAATACTCAACATCTTTTGTAATAAACTTTGATATATAATATCTAAAATCATTTTCAAATTCCAAAGATTTTGAGTACTGATGATTTACTTTTAGGTCATTAAATACAACATTTTCTTCATTTGCACTTGATTCATTTGATAATACTATATATTTTATTTTATAAAGCAAACCTAAATATATAGAGATAAATCCAACTATAGATGAAAAAGGTATATGACCATTTAAATAACCTTGTTTATTAAACTTTAATATCTGCATATCTAGTTTTCTAGATAATACAATAGAGTTTTTAGGATTTCTATCTAATATATTTTGACTAGCTTTTATGGGATTGATAGAAAATAGATATGAATTTGGAAACTCATCTTTTAAAAGCTCATATGTCACTAATGAATCTTTTCCACCACCTATAGGGATTATATTGTTATTTTCTGTTTTACAAGATATAATCTCAAATGCTTCAAAATCATTTTCTATCTTAAAATCAACAAAATCATCAATAGAAATTGATATTTGGTTTATATACAAAAACTCACCGAGACCATTATAATAAAGCTTCTTAAACCATTGTATCTGCTCATCATTTATATATCCGCATCTTATAAAAAAATCTTTTGGAGTTGCTATTTTCCAATAATTTATCGCTTCTATTAATCCAATATGAAATATAATATTATCTATATTCTTACAAATTGATATTTTATGAGATTTTTTTATATCTAATTTATGTATAAAAACTGTTGTTTTAGTATCTTCAACTAAATTATACTCAAACTCTAAAGATAGATTAGTCCCATCATCAATAAAATCAAAACTCTTATAAATAAAACTATTGTTTTTGTCGCGTAATTCTTGAAATAGATACATTTTTTAATTTTTCTTTATCTTTTCTATAGTACTAGTTGTACTTCTACCATCTACAAACTTTACAAGTTTTACCTCAGATGCTATATCACTTCCAACTACAGTTTTGCCCTCATAATCTCCACCTTTTACTAAAATATCAGGTTGGATTAATTTTATAAGATTGTACGGGGTATCCTCTTGAAACTTAACTACATAATCAACACTCTCTAAAGCAGCTAATATATAAGCTCTATCATCTTCTGTGTTAATAGGTCTTGATGGTCCTTTTAGCTCTTTTACACTAGCATCACTATTTAATCCAAGAATCAAAACATCACCAAATGACTTAGCAGTATCCAAATACTGCACATGCCCCTTATGTAAAATATCAAAACATCCATTTGTAAAGACTATTTTTTTATTTTTATTCTTTAGTCTTTGAACAGTTTTTTCAATTTCTTTAAATGTTTTAATATGTGATTCTATACTACTTTTATGTAGACTGCTTTTATACTCTTCTATCTCTTCTATTGTAGCTGTTGCACTACCTAACTTACCCACAACTACACCTGCAGCAAGGTTGGCAAACTCTATAGCTTTTAAGATATCATCACCTTTTGATATACAATACCCTAAACTAGCTAATACAGTATCACCAGCACCTGTCACATCAAAAACCTCCCTTGCTACAGTTGGTTTTTTTAGTATATTGTTATTTTCATCAAGTATAGCTATCCCATCTTCACTTAAAGTTACCATTGGTATTTGAAGAGATGCAGTGTTTTGAAGTTTTTTTAATGCAGCTTTTAAGCTATTGTCATCAACTATATCGATTCCACTTGCTACAGAAGCCTCTTTTTTATTTGGTGTTAATAAATAAGAACCTATATACTTACTATAGTCATCACCTTTTGGATCAACAAGAACTTTTACGGAAGAACCACTCGCACAAAAAATAATTTTACCCATCATAGTATTAGTAATAACACCCTTACCATAATCAGATACAAGTATCAAATCAAATTTATCAACAAACTCAAGAAGTTTTCCAATAATCAAAGCTTCTGCTTCTCTTGATATATCCTCTTTTGTTTCATGATCATATCTTACTATTTGTTGAGCTGATGATATAATTCTACTTTTTTTTGTAGTTTTTCTATTTTCATCACAAATTAAATAATGCTTTACATCTATATTTTCAAGCATCTTTGTTAATTCTTTTGCTATATCATCTTCACCTATAACGGACATAACAGTAACATTGGCACCTAAAGATACAAGATTATTTACAACATTTCCAGCACCACCTAATACAGCTGTTTCTTTATCTACATCTATCACCTGAACAGGTGCTTCTGGCGATATTCTATTAGTTTTTCCCCATAAATAATGATCAATCATAAGATCACCTATTACTAATATATTTGGTTTTTTTAGATCTGTTTTCACTAGTTAAGCTCCTCTTTAAATAATCTTTTTATCTCAAAAATATAATCTTTGATTCCATCTTCTAAACTAAACCTTGGTTTATATGATAGATTCTCTTCTGTAGTTTTTATATTTGCTTCTGTAAAAAATTGGTATGAACCTATAAATGGATTTGGAATATAGTTTTTGCCATTATCAATACCCAACTCTTTTTGCAAAATAGTAACAATATCTTCAAAACTTCTTGCAGATCCAGTCCCTACATTATAAACTCCAGACTTTTTAGGATGACAAGCTTTTATATTTGCTTGAATAATATCTTCTATATAGATAAAATCTCTTAATATTTTATCGCTACCTTCAAAAAGCTTTGGTGTTTTACCCTCTAAAATCTGATGACCAAACTGTACAACCATAGATGAAGTACTATTTTTAAAAAATTCTCTAGGTCCATATACATTAAAATATTTCAACCCAACTATAGAGATATCTACCCCTTGTTTTATATATTTGTAAGAGATATTATCCATCATCACTTTTGAAAAACCATAAGCATTGTTTGGTTGCTCATAGCCTACTTCAAATCTATTGCTATCCCCATATGTTGCAGCTGAACTTGCATATATCATATTTGCACCATGTTTTATAGCTATTTTCAATAAATTTTCGTATGCATTTACATTTGTTTTTATCATCAAGTCTTGCTCTTGAACTGTAGTATCTGATATAGCTGCTTGATGAAAGATATAATCAAAATTATAATTATCTTCCAAAGATTTTAAATCATTTTTATCATTTATATCACCACTTATTACTATACCCTCAAAACCCAAAAGATTTTTAAAATGTCCAAAACTTTTCAAATTACCATTTGTAAATGTTTCTCCACTTCGAAAACAATCAAAAGCAATAATATTAGCATTAGGATAATTTTTTTGAAAATAAAATACCAAGTTACTACCTATAAATCCAGCAGCACCTGTTATTAAAATCGTTTTTTCATTAAAGTTTGTCTCTGTATATTTCATAATTTATTGCCCCTTTTAAGTTATAAAAAAAGTATATTCTACTTTTCTATCATACCATTTTCATTTAGTTCTATTTTATTACTTTCTACTAGTGTAGTGAGTGTTCTTTTATACGCTTTTTTACTCATTGCAAATATTTTTTTAATCACATCAACATCTGTTTTATAATTATAAGGCAAAGAACCGCCATTTGTTTTTAATAGATCTAGAATTTTTTTACTATTTACATCTGCACTATAAGTTTTACCAATAGGTTGTAAAGATATATCTAATTTTCCATCTTCTCTTATAAACTTAACATAGCCTTTTATTGTTTCACCTGTAATAAGTTTTGTGAAAATCTCATTTTGGTATATCAAACCTTCATATGAGTTATTGACTATCACTTTATATCCAAGTGGTGTTTTAGCGAAAATCAACAACGACACTTCATCATTTTGTTGAAGATCTTTTATATCTTTTGTTAAATACGAAGTTATCTTTTCTATACCAATTAATCTATTTGTTTCATCATCTAAAACAACTCTTAATATCCTTTTTTCACCAGCTTTAAATGGTGTTTTTTGTTTATTTCTAGGTACAAAAAGATCTTTTTGCAATCCAAAATCAACAAACGCACCAAAAGGCATAACATCAATAACCCTAGTAGATATAAACTGATCTTTATACCCTAATGGCTCTTGTGTAGTAGATACTATTCTATCTTCAGAATCAGTATAAACAAATACATCAATCTCATCACCAATTTCCATATCATCTGTTACATAAGCATTTGGAAGTAAAACAACCTCTTTATCCAAAGCTTCTAAATATAAGCCAGGTTCTGTATCTCTATTGATAATAAGCTTATTAATTTCACCTATTTTTATATGTTCATTTACCATTTTTTAATATGTCTCACCATCAAAATCTCCATTTTGCTCTTCAAACTTAGGCAATACAAAATCACTAGGAAGTGTAAAGCTTTGATAAGTAGCCTCAAACTGCTCCTCTTCGGCACTTCTCTCACCTCTTCCTCTTGCAACAACTCTAATAGGTACACCCTCAAAATCAAGATTATCTCTTAAAAAGTTAATTAGATATCTTTTATATGAAAAATGAAGATATTTTGGTTTATTCATAATAAGTGCAATTGTTGGTGGATTTGCATCAAATTGTGTTGCAAAATATATTCTAAGTCTATTTCCAGCAGGACTAGGAAGTGCATGTCTTCTTATCGCTTTTTCAATTGTCTCATTTAATATAGATGTTGGTACTCTTCTATGGTAGTTGTCAAATATTTTTAATATTTTATCTTCAAGTTTACTTATATTTCTACCTGTTTTTGCTGATACGGCTACAATAGGTGCATAATACAAAAACTTAAATCTTCCTCTTATCTCATTGGCTAACTTATCATAAGTATCCATATTTTCATCCCATTTATTTAGAATAATAATAGTTCCTAATCCAAACTGATCCACAAGTCCTGATATCTTTTCATCTTGATCACTTAAAGGTTGAGATGCATCTAGTACAAGCAAAGCTACATTTGCTTGTGCTAGCATATCTTCTGTTCTCATTAAAGCAAATTTTTCAATACCTACTATTTTTCCTCTTCTTCTTAAACCTGCTGTATCAATAAAAGTGATCTTTTTATCACCTACTTCATATGTTTCATCAACTGGATCTATAGTTGTACCTGCTATTGGACTTACTACTGATCTCTCTTCGCCTATCAAAGCATTTAAAATAGAACTTTTACCAACATTTGGCTTCCCTATAATTGCAACTTTTATATGATTTGGGTCCTCTTTTGGTTTATTTTCCACTTCATCAATTGGTTCAACTAAATTTTCAAGTTCATCTTCACTCATATTTGATTTTAATTCATCGTCTAATTCTACTTTAGATGGAGGTAGTTTTTCATATAGCCATTCAAATAGTTTTTTTGTACCTCTATTATGAGATACCGATACACCAAACAATTCACTATCATCAATTCCAAATTCAAAAAAATCCCATAATCTTTCATTTTCTTTATCATTATCAATTTTATTTACTACAAGCGCAAGTTGTTTGCCCAATCCTTGAAGCTCATAAAAAAGTGCTTTATCTTCATCATCTGGTATACATTTTCCATCGACCATATACAAAATAATATCAGCCTCTTTTGCTGTTTCTATAGCTTTTCTTTTTACATTTTTAAAAATTTTAAACTCACTACCATCAGACATAATCTCACCTTGAGACTTGCTAATACCACCAGTATCAAGCATAAGTGCTTCCCTTCCACTTATCTCTATCTCTCTTCTTCTTACATCTCTAGTTGTACCAGATACATCACTTACTATTGCTACTTTTTTTCTAGCAAGTCTATTAAATAGTGAACTTTTCCCTACATTTGGTTGCCCTATTAGTGCTATTTTTACCATTGTTTTCCTTTTTTATTCTACTGTTGTTTCATTGTTTATATGTAATGTTTGTGTTGGAAATGCAAAGCTTGAACCATTTTGTTCAACTATTTGCATTATCTTAAAATTTGTATCCTCTTGAACTCTCATAAATTCACCCCAATTTGTACTTTTAGTAAAATAGTAACAAAAAATATCAAGTGAACTAGCCCCAAAAGTTGTAAAATATATATGCATAGTCTCTTGATTTATATCTTTATGATTTTTAAGCATATCTTTTATATCAGATACAATCTTTTCTACTGTTTTAACATCTGTATCATATGTCAAACCTATATTCATTTTTATTCGTCTTTTTCCCATAGCTGACCAGTTTAAAATCGCACTATTAGCTAATGTCGCATTTGGTACAGTTACAAGAGCTTGTGCAAATGTACGAACTTTTGTACTTCTAATTCCTATAATTTCAATAATACCCTCTACATGTGGCGTTTTAATCCAATCACCTACTTTAAAAGGCTTATCTGTAAAAATAACCAAAGATCCAAAAAGATTAGCAGCTGTATCTTTAGCAGCTAAAGCCAAAGCCATACCAACAAGACCAAGAGATGCTAAAAATCCACTTACATTGTAGCCCCACTCTTGAAGTATTGCTACAAAGCCAATAATCAATATAAAAAATCTTATAGATTTTATAGCAAAGTTTGCAACATCAGGACTTAACTTATCACCAAATTTATTTGTTATTTTTTTTATATGTATTGATAGATGTGTTAAAATATTTATCAATCCCCAAAAAACAATAAATATAAAAGCAGATCTCAAAAGATGATTTAAAAATATATTTATATCTTCATTTAGATGCAAAAATGATATTGCAAAATTCGCACCTATTACTATAAATAAAAAATCAATAGGTCTTTTTAAAGAGTCTAAAATATCATCATCATATTTTGTTGATGTTTTTTTCACTAAACTATAAGTAGCTTTTCTTAGAAAGACTCTAAAAAACTGAAAAAAAGTAAAAATCAAAATCGCATAAATATATCTATCAATCTCTGGATTAAATATCTCAATAGTCATAATAACAAAACTCCAAACACAATAATATACGCGAGTATATCTAAAAACTAATAAAGCGTTGCTTTTATCTTTGGTAGTAGTTTCTCAATTGTTAATCCCATAGCACAAGATTCATATCCATCTACACTTTTTATATATCTCTTACAAAATCCCTCTACCATACAACCACCTGCCTTACCTTGCCAATCATTAGAAGCCAAATATCTATCTAGCTCATCTTTCTCAAACTCTAAGAAATCATAATTTGTATATGAAATATCAATGAATTCTTCATCTTTGTCTTTGTATATCATACATGTGATAATTGATGTTATTGAACCACTTTGTAGCTCTAGTATTCTTTTTGCATCTTTTATATCTTTTGGTTTTCTCAATAACTCACCTTGTGCAGTCACTACAGTGTCAGCAACTAATAGTGGTATCTCATATCCATATTGTTGCAAACAATCTTTATATTTACCCATAGTAGCTTGATAAACAAACTCTTCTGGATCTTTTGTTTTAATAGTATCTTCATCAAATGATGAACCTGATTGTATAAATTTTACATTATTGTTATTTAAAATTTTTGCGCGTGTTATTGAATTTGAACCAAGTCTTATCAAAATTATCCTTTTTTTATAAATATTTATATAAAATACTACTATGTTAAAACTAATATTACCATTATTATTACTAGAATCATTATACTCAACAAATATAGATATTGATAAACTTAGATATGAATTCACTAAAGATGTGGTTGAAACTAATATTTTTAGAAAAAGATATAACAAATATATAAATTCAAACTGCAAAGATAACTTTAAATGCTTTCAAAAAAAAATCAATTATTTAAAACAATGGAAAAGTGTACAAAATGATGAAAAACTATGGTCATATTATAAAAAGAAATCAAAACTCTTTACAGCAGAAGATAGTTATTGGGAAAAGATAGCTTCAAAACTAAACAAACAAAATCTAAAACTAAAACAAACTCAATTTGTGAGTATCATAGATTTAGAAAATCAATTATTTATAATATCGCTGTATAACCATAATAATAACAAATACTATTTTATTGGTAAAGATTATATATCAAGCGGAAATATAAAAAGAGAAGGTGAGGTAAAATTAGGTGAGGATCATTATTTAAAAACACCATCAGGAGTATTTAAGACACAAGTTGGTTGGCGAAGTAATGGCAAATATAATGAAGATAATAAAACCCTAGGGTATGGATATAAAAATAGATATATTTTTTATTTTGGCAAGCATAAAACCATAAGATACAATACATTTGATGATAATAAAAATAAAATATACGATATAAATAAATGGAAACTAATAACAGATGATCTTGATTTTGCTTTACATGCACACAAATCAACAAAACCTATGGGAGAGGCATACTCACATGGATGTGTTAGAACAACTGATGAACTAAATAGATTTCTTGATAAAAATGCCATTTTACATAAAAATATGTTTAATGGCAAAAGGTGGCTACATAAATATTCAAAAGAACCAGAAGAGACAAAATATCACGATATAGCAGGTGAATACCTAATAGTATTTGATAAAATATAAAATACCATCATTACCACAAACTATCAGTTTCGTATTGGTCCTCTTTTTTTATAAATTCCATATATATATCTTCACTATAATCTAAATATAAACTATATTCATCTAGCGATATTGTTTGTTGAATATTTGATCTATTTATATAAGTATTATTATCAGAACTCAATGACAAATCACTCAAATAATACTCAACCATAGATGGAGCCATAGAATTAGCTATAGTCTCCAAACTTGAAAAACAATCAACACCAAAAGTGTTGAATAGCTGATTTTTTTCTAACTGTATAATCAATTAATTATTTAACCCATTTAATAAATTTTGCATTCTTCCTAAGTCAAGACCACCTGAAGTATTACTATAACTATTTTGTCCATTATCTTCTACAGGTTCTATCTCTGTAGTTTCATCTTCTACTACTTCTTCCTCTTTAGGTGCTTCTGAAGCAACAGGCTTCTCTTCACCTAAAATAGATGATATTTTACTTAACATATCATCCATCTCTGTTGTTTGGTGTGTTGTTGTATCTGTTAAACTTTCAAGTTTTTCTTCAAGATCAGCACTTTTTGTTTTATACTCTTGAAGATCCTCTTTTAAACTTAAGTTTTCACCTTTTACTCTATGGTTTTCATCTTGTAATTTTTCATAAGCAATTAATAATTTATTTAATGCTTGACTTAACTCTTTAACTGTATTATTTTCTTCCATCTTTATTATCCTTGATTATTATAAAATTTACTATATTATAGTATCAAAACTTAACTGATAATTCCATCAATTTTTAATAAAGATTTAATATTAGCTTTACGACCACTAAATCTTAAATATAGCTCATTCATATCAACACTTCCACCATTACTTAGTATAGTATCTTTATATTTAAGTGCTAACTCTTTATCAACTTCATCTTTTTCCATAAATAGATAAAAAGCATCTGCACTTAAAACCTCTGCCCATTTATAGCTATAGTATCCTGCTGCATACCCACCAGCAAAAATATGACTAAATCCATTTTGAAATTTGTTGTATGATGGTGGTATTATTACAGATATATCATCTCTTATACTATTTAATAACTCCTGAACTTCATCTTCATTGTATAACTTTTGATGGAGTTTAAAATCAAACAAAGCGAACTCAACTTGCCGAATAGTTGCTAATGATGATTGAAAGTTTCTAGCTTTTATCAACTTATCAATTGCATCATTTGGTAAAATTTCACCTGTTTTATGATGCTTTGCAAACATCTGTAAAACATCTTTATCATAGGCAAAATATTCTAAAAACTGCGATGGAAACTCTACTACATCCCATGCAACACCATTTATTCCACTTACAAATGGTTCTTTTACTTTACTTGCCATATGATGTAGTGCATGACCCATCTCATGAAAAAGTGTCACAACATCACTATGTCTTAAAAGAGATGGTGATGTTTGGCTAGATGTTGGAAAATTACATACGATATAAGCAGTTGCTAGCTTTGTACTCTTTTCTATTTGGCTATGTGTATGCCAGTTGTTCATCCAAGCACCACCTCTTTTATCTTTCCTAGCCTCAAGGTCTATATATAGTCTTGCAAAAGGTTGATTATTAGTACTTAGTTCATAAACTACAGCTTTTTCATCCCAAACTGGCGTATCAACTTTAGCAAATTTGATATCAAATGTTGTATCCAAAAACTCAAACAATCCATCTAAAACACTATTTTTCTCAAAATATGGTCGATAGTACTCTTCATCTATGTCATATTTTTCCTCTTTTAATTTTTGACTATAATATCCTAAATCATAACTTTCAAGACTTGATATATTGTCGTTTTTTGCTAATTGTTTAACTTCATCCAACTCTTCATATGCTTTATCTTTTGAATGTTTTGCTAATTCATACAAAAAATCTAAAACATCTTTTTCATCTTTTGCCATTTTTGTTGCAAGTGATAATTGTGCATAGTTTTCAAAACCTAAAAGTTTAGCCTCTTTTTCTCTTAAAATAAGTATTTTTTCAATCAATTTACTATTTTGTGGAGCCCTTGTACTATAGGCTTTATAGATCTCTTCTCTTTTTTCTCTTGATGTTCCATAAGTGATATAAGATATATAAGATGGCGTTTGTAGTGTAAACTTATATTTTGTATTCCCATCTTCATCTATAAATTTTGCACTTTCTAAATCACTTGCAGGTATCTCTTTTACATCTTCTTCATTTTCTACTATCATCTCCCAATCATTTGTAGCATCAAGTAGGTTTTGTGAAAACTGTTTATTTAGTTCACTAAGCTCAAGATTTATCTCTTCTAACTCTTTTTTTTCTTCATCATTAAGTCCACAACCACCAAGTTTAAAATCTCTTATTTCATTTTCTAAAACTTTTTGTTGCTCAACACTTAAGGTACTTTTTTCATTATACTGTATATCCTTAAAAGCACTATATAACTCTTCATTTGATGATAACTGTGAACCATAAATGGAGATTAAAGGTAAACACTCATTATAAACTTTTTGTGTTATATCACTATTTTTAACACTATCTATATGAAATATTGGTGTACAAAACTCATCCAGCTCTTCTGACATCATTTGATATGGGTGAACAAAGTTTGTATAAGTCTTATCCCCTATTTTTAATAATTCTTTTAATTTCTCTTTGTTTTTTGTTATTAACTGTTCTAACTCTTTTGCACTATTTTCAAAATCTTTTAAATCAAATATTTTAAACATTATTATACCTTTTGATAATTTTTTAAAAGTATACTAAAAATTTATAATAATAAATTTAATTTTTTAACTCACTTAATCTTTTACCCTCTTGCATACTTATATAGTCATATACTTCTAGTTCTTGTTTATCCCAATTGTACATTTTTGTTATCTATTTGCTACTTGATAAGTGAAATATCTTCTATCTGTTTTATTGTTAAACCAGTTATTGAAACTATTGTAGATATCTCAAGTCCTTTAGATAAAGATTTTTTGGCTATCTCTAAAGCTTTTGAGGTTTCTCCCTCTTTTATACCTTGTTCTATACCCTCTTCTATCCCATCTAACTTAGCAGTCTCTAACTCACTTAATCTTTTACCCTCTTGCATACTTATATAGTCATATACTTCTAGTTCTTGTTTATCCCAATTGTACATTTTCGCTATCTCAAAGGCTGTTTTAAAATCTTTTAAATTTTCATACTCTTTTGGTATTAGTTCTAAGTTTTCTGCATTTTGTATGAAATATATCCATTTTTTAGCTATTGTATCACATTCACTTAACAAAAGATTAAACTTTTTTAATTCTATAAAGTTAAACTCAAAGTCTTTCATCTCTTGTTTTAAAGTTTTTTCATCTAAGATAAGATGTCTTGATATATAATCTTGTGTATCAAAAATAGCAAAGTCTAGTATACCTATAAAATATACTTTTTTAAGTTTTGGATAGTCTACTGCTTTTTTGATTTGGTTTACATATGATTTTGAGGTATAATACAAGCTTCTTTTAGCAAAGTTTATATCTTTTTCAACTTGCATCTCCACTATAAACTCTTCTTTATCTTTGTTTGTAGCTTTTATATCAAGAATAGTATTTTTTAGATCTTTTATCCTTGGTACTTGATAAGGATTTGCTATAGTTACACTCTTAATAAGTTTATTATCTTGAAAGTTAAGAATAGAGTTCAAAAAAGATATTAAAACTTCTGTTTTATTCTCATCACCAAAAATCTTTTTAAAAGCCATATCATTTTTTGGGTCTGCGAATTGCATGGTATTCCTTTTTTGTTTTTATAAGATATTATATCATAATTTTAATTTTATTCTATTATGATATCTCTACCTTATTTCTACCATTTTCCTTTGCTTTATATAAAGCATCATCACATCTTTTAAATATTATATCAAGAGTATCACCTTTTTTCATTAAATCAAATTTTAAATTATTAACTCTACAATATATGATTAAAAGAATTAAATTTATAAAAAGTTGTCTTGATACATTGAAGTAGTATATAAAGATAAAAATTTATCTTTATATACTATCTTAACATTATATCGTGATCTCTTTAATATCAGCGATAGTTTTAAAAGAACTATAGATTATACCTATTAGGTTTTTTCTATTTGTTTTTATCTTTTCATCTTCATGATTTACAAATACATTATCAAAGAAAGCATCAAGTTCATTTTTCAAAGAAAATAAAGCATCAAGTTCCTCTTCATATGTAGGATAATCTACATCTATAATCTTTTTATACTTATTGTATAGATCTTTCTCTTGTATATCTTCAAAAAGTGTTTCATCTATATTTAAGTCATTGTTTGTGTCCAAATCCTTTACAATATTTGCCACCCTTTTAAATGTATCACTAATATTTTTAAATTCACTACTTTTTGTCAATGGATATAAAGCTTCAATTTTCAAGCCAATATTAAGAATATCTTTTTTTAAAGTACCATTTAAAACAGCTTTTATTACACTTGGATTTACTTTATTATACAGCTTATAAAGACGCTCATTTAAAAACTCAATTAGTTGATTCTGGTTTAAATCAGAATATTCACATATTGATTTACCGATTATATCATTTAGATTTAAATCAATATTATGTTTTTGACATATTTTAAAAATACCTTGTGCAGCTCTTCTTAGAGCAAATGGGTCTCTACTACCTGTTGGTATCATACCAACACTAAATAAGCCCATAAGAGTATCAAGCTTATTTGACAATGCAACAATAGAAGAAAAAATATTTGATGGTAAATCACTATTTTCACCATCTGGTAGATACTGCTCTTTAAGTGCAGTGACAACCAAAGAATCTCTATTTTCCTTTTGTGCATAATAGGACCCCATAATACCCTGAAGATCAGTAAATTCATAAACCATATCAGTCATCAAATCAGCTTTACTAATCATAATAGCCTCTTGAACTAAATCTTTTTTGATATCAATATTTAATTCATCTATTATAATATTTGCTATTTTTGATTCCCTTAGACATTTATCATATATAGAACCCAGTCCATCTACAAAACTAACTGTTTTTAAGCCATCACTTTGTAGTCCATTTTTTATATCATTGTTCCAAAAGAACATACCATCAGCAAGTCTTGGTCTTAAAACTTTTTCATTTCCTGCTACTATATATGAAAAATCTTTTGTATATGAGTTTGAAACTACTATAAATTTATTTGTAATCTTACCATCTTTATAAACAGCAAAATATCTTTGATGTTCTTTCATAGAGCCTACTATAACCTCATCTGGCAACTCTAAAAACTCTTCATCAAATGAACCTAATAAAGCTGTAGGATACTCTGTAATTGCTACAACCTCATCAAGTAACTCCTCATCTATCTCTATTGTGATATCATTTGTAGATTCTATTTTTGCCATTTGATCTAAAATAATTTTTCGTCTTTCATTTTGATATAAAATCACACCATTTTTATCAAGCTTACAAAAATAATCACCAGCAAAATCAAATCCAAATTTTTCATAAGATACCATTCTATGTCCATATGATGATTTTGAAGATTTTACACTATACAACTCACCATAGATAAGCTCATCACCTAAAACTATACTAAGACCTCTAATTGGACGAATAAAGCTATCTTTTCTATCTCCCCATCTCATAGATTTACCAAAATTTAGTTTAGATATAAATTCATTTACTATATCATTTAAAAGTTCACTTGATTTTTTACCTTTTTGTGTTGATTTATAAAACAAAAACTCGCTATTACCTCTTTTTGCTGTTTTTAACTGTGATACTTCTATACCACACTTTTTAGCAAAACCATATGCAGCACCAGTTGGTTCGCCATCTTTATATGCAATAGCAAGAGGTGCTCCCCACTGTTCTAGGTCTTTATCCTCTTGTGATGTTTGAAATTCTCTATGCCAAAAAACTAATCTTCGTGGTGTATAATAAAAACTAAACTCACATAATAAATTGTTTGCTTCAAGTATATCTGCCCATTTTTTTTCAATATGTGGCAACTCTTTTAAAAAAGGTATCGCAGGAAGTTCTTCAACTACAATCTCTACTAATAATGGTTTTATCATTTTTCTATTGTTCCTTTGTTTTATTATCTGTTTTTTTATTCTCTTCATGCTCATCTAATTTTGTTTTATGTTTTTCTACTTGAGTTTCATTCATACCTCTTAAAAAAATAAACAAAATAAATGCAAATCCAATCCAAACTACTGTATCTAGTATCTCTTTCATATATATCACTTTTTATTATTTAAAAGCGATTATACAAAAACTTCACTTTGTTGCTTATCAAACAACTTTATTGCAGTTCAATCTAGTATAATCCTCTAATAATTATATAAATTTATAGCTTTGTATAAATCATCATAAAAAATATGATGTGGTGCAAAATATATATTTTGAAATTTATTATTCTTAAAATGAGATACTACACCTACAAAATAGTGCTTGTATTTAATATTATCATCACTAACAGTAAGTACTACAGGACCACCTGAAGCACCTTTGAATCCTGTACAATTTGATAATGCATATGTTGTACTAAAATAGTTTAATTCACATTTTGGGTCATATGTAAGTTTTAGACCATCTTCACCTACATCACCAGAAAAACCAGCTAATGAACCAAAACTATACTTATAATTGTATTTTAAATCTTTAAAGCTATTAGGCGATACTTTTAATCCCTTGACATCAAAATCTGATATTGCTTTATCTAGTACCAATATAGCATAATCACTTTTCGTTTTTAAGTTTCTAGAACTATAATGACTATCTTTATACACTGTAGCATATCTTTGTACCATCTCACTTTTTGAATTTTTTACTATAAATCTTATATCACCAGCTTCTTTATTATAACTAGTAAGACAATGTGAAGCAGTAACCAATACTTTTGAGTTTTGAAACTTATCTATGTTGATTATACTAGCTGAGCATTTTTTATATTTTGTTTTGTATCTTTTTTTTGTTGTAAACTCTAATTTTATAGGTATTATAAGTCTACCAATTGATTTTGTCCAAATAGGTGATTCATTTGTTACTAGCTTTCTTGTGTCATTTACTAATTGTTTTTTATGTTTTAGGTATTTTTTTGATTTAGAGATTTTTTTCTTTGAGTCTTTATTTCCAAGATTTAATGCTTTTATATAGTATTTTATAGCTTTTTGGTGTTTTTTTATTTTTGCATATCTATCACCTTTGTTGATATATAGTTTTGATAGCTTATATGATGCTACTTTACTATTTAGTTTTATAGCTTTTTTATACCATAATTCTGATTTGTCATACTCATTTATTTTATTAAAATTATCTCCTAGCTTTATATAACTCATTATTAGTTTTATTCTAGCTTTTGGATGTTTGTTTTTATATGATATTTTATAAAACTCAATAGCTTTTAGATAGTTTTGTTTTGCAAAACTAATATCACCATCATCAATATTTTGTGATGCTATTAATATTTGTGTTAAAAAAATGGTATAAAAAAATTTATTTTTTAAAATAATAAAGCACCTCAATATTTCCAGATTTTCCAGCTAGTTTACTTTGATTTGATACTATTAGTTTCCAACCTAACTTTTTTGTACTATTTAAAAACTCTTTTTGAACAAAATCTATTGCCTCTTTGTCTAGTACTACACCTTTACTATCTCTTTTTATATTACGCCCTACTTCAAACTGTGGCTTATATAGTATAATAATCTCATCACTACTTAGCCTATCTATATCATTTATGATATTTAAAATACTAATAAATGAAACATCACAAGTAACAACGCTAAACTGTTTAGTGGAATAAAACTCTCTTATATCTGTATTTTCTTTTAATACAATTCTTTTATCCTCTTTAATTGTTTCATGCAGTTGATTATCTCCTACATCTACACAAGTCACCTCTTTGATTCCATACTCTAAAAGTATTTGTGTAAAACCACCTGTAGAGGAGCCAATGTCAAGTGCTCTTTTATCTTTTATCTTTATATCATTATCTTCTAAAAAGTATTTTAGTTTATATGCAGCCCGACTTACAAAAAAATGATCAGTTTCTATAGCTATATTTTCATCTCCATTGACTAGAAATGATGGTTTTGTTACTATTTTACCATCTACTAAAACTTTTTTTGATTTTATAAGCTCATTTGCTTTGTTTCTACTTTGTATATTGTTATGCTTTGTTAAGTGAATATCTAATCTCATGAAAAAATTATACTAAAATATTAGTTAGATACAGCAAAATTACTAACTAGTTTAATTAAGAGTATTTTTATCTTATTTGATTAAACTTACACTACTTAAAAACAAAAACACAAGGAAATAAAAAATGGCAACAGTAACTTTTAAAAACGATATCGTATGTAACTTAGCAGGAAATGAAATCAATGTAGGTGATACAGCACCAGTAACAACAGTAGTAAACTGTGATCCAATGCTTCAAGATGAGCAAATTGGTGGAGAAGGTAAAGTTCAATTAGTAATAGCAGTACCATCTTTAGATACAGGTGTATGTGATGCAGAAACAAGAAGATTTAACACAGAAGCAGCTTCATTAGAAGGTGTAGAAGTTATTACAGTATCTATGGATTTACCTTTTGCATCAGCTAGATGGTGTGGAGCAGCTGGAATTGATAACTTAAAAGTATGTTCAGACTTCAGAAACAAAGATTTCGCAAATGCTTATGGTGTACTTTTAGCTGATGGTCCTTTAGCAGGAATCACTGCAAGAGTTATCTTTGTAATTGGAAAAGATGGAAAAGTAACTTATAAACAAGTTGTTCCAGAAATTACAACAGAGCCTAACTACGAAGAAGCTTTAGAAGCAGCAAAAGCAGCTTGTTAATCACTTAGATTATACAAAAACTTTAAAAAGGGATTGCTAAAAAGCAATCCCTTTTTTATTTTAGAAATAAAATAATCTTATACTAAAGAGTACCTCTAAATTTTTAAAGCTTATATTTATCAAAATAGATATATCATACCAATAAACTTAGGGGAAATTAAAATGAAAAAAATAATATTATCTATATCTTTATTGTTTTTTACCAATACTCTATTTGCAGATATGACTTGGTCTCAAGTGATGAGCTGGAAAAATAAAACAATCAAACCAGATGCACAATATAGTATCGAAACAGAGGGTTATAATGTAAGAGTATATGAGTTTACACCACTTACTGATCCTGGGTCTACTTGTATTATGACATTTACAAATGAAAAAATGGATATGTTTTGTTTTGCAAAATCAAAAGATGCCCTAAAAAAATAGATAAAAGATAAAAACAAAGATGAAGCTATGGAACTAAAAGAAGATATTTTAAACTCAATTGAAAAGTCAAAGGAGTTTTTACAAAGAGAATCGACTCAAACAAAAGATATGTTGCTTGTATTTAGAGATTTGCTACATAAACAACTAGGTGGCAATAAAAATCCAACAGATGAAGAGATAGAAGAAGCTATAAATCAGCTAAAAGATGTAGGTAAAATAACTGCCCTAATGCCTTTTTTGTTTTTACCTGAGTCTGTTTTGACTATACCACTTCTTGTAAAGCTAGGAAAAAGATACGATATAGATATACTTCCAAAATAATTCAAAAAAATAAGAGTAAAGTTTTAGCTCTTATTTTGTGGATTATTTTACGCTATCATTTATTAAAAATTTTATTCTAAAATTAGCACCAAAATAACTAATATCATTATAAACAAACTCTTCATTTGTTGCTACTATACTTCCACCCATATTTTTAGTGATAATTTGTGTCGCCATAAAAAGTCCTATCCCTGTACCTTGACTTTTATGTTTAGTGGTATAATATGGCTCAAATACTTTATTTATATCATCACTTTGTATACCTCCACCATTATCTTTAATATCAAGGATAAGATATTCTTTAGATTCTTCATTTTTCTTATCTAAATTGATTAATATAAGATTGTCTTTTTTATCTATATTTTTAAGTGCATCTATTGAGTTATTTAACAAAATCAAAACAACTTGAATAATCTCACTCTCTAGTGCAAATATATCTGTATCTATAGTATTTTTTTTGATTGTGATATTATTATCTTCAAGCTTAGAAGATAATAGATATATACTTTTATTTATTATATTATCGATATTTATTTTATCTTTTGTACCAGAAGATTGGAAATAATTTCTAAACTCATCTATCGTTTTTGATAATTTATTTGAAGTATTCAAAATATCTTCTAGTGATTTTTCTAACATACTATTTGTTAGATTATTAAATTCATTTTGTACTATTAGTCCACTTGCATTTGTTGAGATTATTGACAATGGTTGTCTCCATTGATGTGCTATATTTTCTATCATCTCTCCTATTGATGCCATTTTTGATTGTTGGTACAAAAGTCTATCTTTTTCTCTATTTTTATTTTGCTCTTTTAAAATCTGTTTTTTTTGATTTTCTAAACTTTTTTCTAATTCATTTTTATATTTTTGTTGTTTATAGATATAAAAGAAGATTAAAAATAGAGTCAAAATCACTAAAATAGAGATATACCAAAAAGACTTATTAAGATTTTCTATTGCTATAATATTATTTTTTGATGATATAAAAGCAACTTTTTCACCTGTTATAGGGTTCAAAATAGGAAGTATTGTGACAACTTTATCAATTTTACTATCGTACAGTGATAAAATATTGCTATTATTTTTTATATGTTCAATAGCAATATTTCGTATCTTTTTAGAGGGCATTGATTTTGTATTGATATCAAAATCTTTTTTGTATATCATTCTATAAACCTCTTTATCTATTAAAAAACCTGCAAATGGACTTTGTGTATAGTTTGTTTTCTCCTCTAAAAAGATTTTTTCATCTACTATGGCTTTACTTATATGTAAATTACAATCCTTATTATACTCTTTTGTTAACTTTGAAATAATAGCATCAGCACTAAAAGATATCTCTACACTACCTAGATGTTTAGTTTTATCCATTATTGGAAATACAAATCTAAAACCATTAAATATCCTACCCTCTTCAAATCCATCTATATTTTTATGAAATTGATTTACATACTTTACAGTAAGTCGAACATCAGTAAGATTATCACCATATTTATTTGGTCTATGCATTCTTAAAAAACTTATATTATTATTTAAATGAAAATGCAACTGCCGTATTGAAACAAACTTTAGTGAAGAATACTCATCTTTTATTAAATTATATAAAACTTTTCTTTGTATATCTTTTGTTTTTTTATCACTATTTTTTATCTTAGTATATATATCTATTATTTTATTATTATCTACAACTGTCTTAAATATAATATTAGCTTCCTCTTTATATTGTTTATATACAGCATTATAAAAGGCTCTAAAATCTTTACTGTGTTTGTTTAAAATATGATCTATTTTATTCTTTTTTTCATATACCAACAAAGAAATTATCACAGAAACAATAACAACAAACGATAATATAAATTTATATTTCATAATATTTACCTCTGTAATATTATATCATATTTTTAGTTCAATCCTCTTATAAGTTTTATTTAAGATTAAATCAAATACTGACATTTTTCAATATAAAGATATTTTAAACTAATATCGTGTTAAAATTCCATAAAAAGGTATATAATGAAAAATGATATTCTACCATCGCCTTGTTTTGTATGTGAAGAAAAACTTTTAGAAAAAAATCTAAAACTTTTAAAAAAGGTACAAGATGAAGCCGATATAAATATACTTTTAGCACTAAAAGGTTTTGCTATGTATAGCACTTTTGATTTGTGTAAAAAGTACCTAAAAGGGTGTTGTGCTAGTGGTTTAAATGAAGCAATTTTAGCCTATGAGGAGTTTGGTGGTGAAGTTCACACCTACTCACCCGCTTTTAAAGCAGATGAATTTGAACAAATAACACAAATATCAAACCATATAGTTTTTAACTCTTTTACTCAACTAAATAATTATCAAGATAAAATAAAGACACATAACTCACTAGGACTTAGAATCAATCCTGAATACTCAAGTGTAGAGGTTGATCTTTATAACCCTTGTGGTGTATATAGTAGATTGGGTATTACAAAAAAAGAGTTTTTAAAAAACAAAAGTGATAAACTTTTAAAAAAAGTAGATGGATTACACTTTCATGCACTTTGTGAACAAAATGTAGATGCACTTCAAGGTGCTTTAGAAAACTTTGAGAAAAACTTTAGCCAATATTTTGATACACTCAAATGGGTAAACTTTGGTGGAGGTCATCATATCACTAGAGATGATTATGATGTAGATGGATTAATAAAACTTTTAAAAGAGTTTAAAAATAGATACCCACACCTAAAAGTATATCTAGAGCCTGGTGAGGCAGTGGCGTGGCAAACTGGTTATTTAGAGGCAACAGTTTTAGATATAGTTCACAACGATATAGATATAGCTATACTTGACACAAGTGCAGAGTGTCATATGCCAGATACTTTGGCTATGCCATATAAAGCAGATATAAAAGATGCTTCATCAAACCCTAGTGAAAAAGAATATAGATATAGACTAGCAGGAAACACTTGTCTAGCAGGAGATATTATAGGTGACTACTCTTTTGACAAACAACTTAAAATGGGAGATAAAATCATATTGGAAGATATGATACACTACACAATGGTAAAAACAACTACTTTCAATGGTATAAATCTACCAAGTATTGCTATAAAAAAAGAAGATGGTACTATAAAAATAGTAAAAAATTATGATTATCAAAGCTATAAAGCTAGGATATAAAAATATATCACTATTTTATATAGAGGTGTCCTATAGATACTAATTTACCAAAAATCTATGTTCATCCACCCATATTTTCCATGATGGACTAGATTCTACATCTATACCATTTTTTTGCATATCTCTTATTAGCATTATTGTAAACTCACCATCTAATTTCAATGAAAAGTCTAATACATTTGTTAAATTTTCTACTGAAAAATCATCTTTTAGTCTATAAACTATACCTATACACATAGCAAATAAGACTGAGTTTTTAGATGGTATTACAACCTCAATACCATCTAAAATATTATCAATACTTGGCAACTCCTCCATCACTTTACAATAGTTCAAAAACTCTTGTGCAGTTGATTTTCCAATAGCCCCTGCAATTACACTTTCTAATAATTTTATATCAACTTTTGAATTTAAGATATCATTTACAAATTTCCAGCTACGAGGTGTAGCAAATGATTTTTCATTATTTTTAGGATCAAACATAAATAGATCAGATGGCTTATAACTCAAATAAGATATTATTTTTATATCTATACTATTTTCAAAAGCCCAAAGTTTCCAAGATTCAAAATCTAAATCAAAATTTAAATGTACAAATCTATTTGCAAGTGGTGTTGGCATACGATATGTAACACCTCTATCATTTTCATAGTTTCCTGCTGCTATTATAGAAAAATTATTTGGTAGTGTATACTCACCTATTTTTCTATCAAGTATTAGTTGGTATGCTGCTGCTTGTATTGTAGGTGGAGCTGAATTTATCTCATCTAAAAAAAGAATACCAAATTCATCGCTAGAACTATCTGGTAAAAATTCAGGTTTTGCCCATACTGCTTTTTTTTGTTCTGCTTCAAAAAAAGGTATCCCTCTTAAATCTGTAGGATCAAGAAGTGAAAGACGCAAGTCTATAAACTTCATATTTTTTTGTTTTGCTATTTGTTGAACCAATGATGATTTACCAACTCCTGGGCTACCCCATATAAATGTTGGTATTTTTTCATCAATTAACGGCGTAAGTGCCTCTTTTAAATCTATTGCTATCATCTTGTATTATCCCTAAGCTATTTCTTGAAAACTCTTTATAAGTTTCGTTGTTTGATACTAGTGTACTATATCTTCCATCTATTTGTAGTTGCATTAGTATGTTTATTGGTGTATTTGTATTTTGACTTAAAGCTATATTTAGCTCATTTTTATTTTTGTTAAAAAGATTTTTTAAAATCTCTTTTGGTGTTTTGCTATTTAAACTAAGCTCAATATAAACATCAAAATCATCATAACTATACAACTTTTCAAATACCTTTTGCTTTAAATTTTTATTATGTGCTATTGAGATATTGTATATTTTATCATTTTGATTTAGATATTTTTCGATATATTTATCTTGTGTATTTTCATTTTTTAATAAATTTATAATTACACCATCTATATTTTGATCAAACAAAAAGTCTATTTGTGTTGTTGATAAAGATAAATTTGAAGATAGATATATATACTCAATATCACTTACACTTTTATCTATAAATTTATTAAAAATCTCATCTGTTAGTTGTGTATTTTTTAAAAGATCAATTTTAAAATCATCGTTATTTAAAATAGTATCTAAATTTTCAATTGGAATATTATTTGCTTTTATTAGATTTTTTATTATATCTTTGTTGTTTAAGGCAAGTAGTTTATCAACAATAAGTTTATTTGATGAACTATTAAGTGCCAAAAACTTTAGCTGATTTATATTATTATTTTTTAATATTTGGATTAAAATAGGCTTAGATGTATTTGGGTTTAATGCTACAGTCTCTTTTAATGTAAGAGGCTGATATTTTTTTGCATTTTTTCCACTTATACTATAGTCTGGCATATTATAAATAACTTCTAAAAGCTTTGTATTTGTAGTTTCTAATGCTGTATAATATATACCTATTGGTGAGTGTTGAATATTGTGGTTTGTTTCTATTAAACTACAAAATCTTTTTGTGATATATGTAGCTATATCACGGTTGTCATCACTGTCATATATCCCATCACTACCCCAATCATAATACTTAAGTATTTTTACAAAAGTATCATCATCAAAATATATATTTTTTAATAAGCTAATAACCCTTTGATTATCTTTTGATATTTTTATAGCTATTAAAATAGAGTCAATATCAAGATTTGCACTAAACTCTTTTTCTAATATATCAATAGGTATAAGATCAATTCCACTTTTAGAAAGTAGATAAAACTTATCTTCATCATAAGAGGATGTCATATACCCTTGAATAATAACATTTGCTTCATCAATACTATTGACAATAGAAGAGTTATTTTGAATAAAATACTTTATTAATTCATCTTTTTCTATCTTTTCACCACGACCAGAAAAAAATATTTTTTTATTTTTTAAATTTATCATAAAAGAATCATAACAAATATTATTTAAAAAATTATAAATAGAATTTATACTTTTTAGATTTAAGTTAGTTTAATTTTATATGTAATAACTCAGATATTAACTCTGTTGCGTAGCTCCCTTTTGGGAGTTCAAAACTAAGCTCAAACCAGTTTTTTTCCTCTTTATATTCACTACTTATATCAGAAGGAAAAATCCAAGCAAATCTTCTTCCCCCATTCTCTTTTGTTTCTTCTATGTACGGTTGCTCAAAAATCAAAGCATCATCAATTGCTAGTTTTGTTTTTTTACCTGCTAATAACCCTGTAGGTACCCTATCATGTTTAAAAAACTTTTCTGATTCCTCTTCTATATTTTCTACATAAAACAATCTACCATATGGATAATGACTAAAAACATCTCCTGTTAATATCTTTAGTGGGTGTTCTTGTTTTTGAAGCTCTTGTATAGTTTTTTCATCAAGACCTATAGTAGATGATATCTCACTTGCTTTAAAACTGTTTATTAATTTACTTATCTCTATTCTTTTACTTAACCATGAATTAAATAAAAATGATTGATAAGAGTTGATATACATATCTCTTAACTTTCTATTTCTCACTTTTATCTTACCATCAATTAAATCTTTACCTTTTAAATAATTATCCCCATCCAATCCAAATCTTTGATATCCAAAATAGTTTGGCATACCATTTTTTGCTATTTGTATAAGTGCTGATTCTATTTTTCGTTTATGTAACTCCTGAACCCTTTTTAACCTAATAAAAAATTTATTACCTTTTAGATGCCCTATTTTTATTTTGTTGTTGTGATAAGTTTTTTCCAAAATTTTGATTTGTGGATGTTCAAATATATCTATCTGTTTTTCATAATTTTTATGTATTGAGATATATTGAATTGTCATTGCATTTTTATCTTTTAATCCTGCATACCCTATATCTCTGTTTTTGCAGCCAATTTTAGAAGATATTATCTCTAAAGCATCCCATGTACTTAAATCTTTTTTACGGATTTTTAAAATCATATGCTCACCCTCACCACTAAACTCATAAAGTGGTACCTCTGTTACGATAAAATCATCTTTGCTTTGTTTAAAATAAACATCTATCTCACTATGATTTAAATAATATTGCTTTTTCATTTTTCCCTTAACTGTTTAAAAAGATTTTTGTTTTATTATAACATATAAATAGATAGTTTTAATAATTGATACAGTATAATGGCAAAAATTTTCATAATAATATAGGAGAACTAATGGGATTAGGTGTAGGTATAGTAGGACTACCAAACATAGGTAAATCAACAACTTTCAATGCTTTAACAAAAGCACAAAATGCAGAGGCTCAAAACTATCCGTTTTGTACAATTGAACCAAATAAAGCGATCGTACCAGTTCCTGATAAGAGACTAGATGAGTTAGCTAAGATTGTGATTCCAGACAAGATACAACACTCAACAATTGATTTTGTTGATATCGCTGGACTTGTAAAAGGTGCTTCAAAAGGTGAAGGTCTTGGAAATCAGTTTTTATCAAATATTCGAGAAGTTGAAGTTATTTTACATATGGTTAGATGTTTTGAAGACCCAAATATAGTTCATGTTGAAGGTGAAATTGACCCAATAAGAGATATTGAAATTATTGAAACAGAATTAATATACGCAGATATAACTCAACTTGATAAAAAAATAGATAGATTAAAAAAGCAAGCAAAAGCAGATAAAAAAGCAGCTGCTGTATTAGAGATAGCCCAAAACTTAGCTTCCCATCTTGATTCTTTAAATCCTGTTAAAACATTTGAACAAAAAGATGAAGATATATTTATAGAGCTTGATAAAGAGATGAGATTTTTATCAAACAAAGATGTAATATATGGTGCTAATGTTGATGAAGATAGTTTAGTAGATGGCAATAAATATGTAGATATGGTAAAAACTCATGCAAACTCAGTAGATGCTGATATTATTATGTTATGTGCAAAAATAGAAGAAGAGCTTGTAGGTATGGATGATGATGATGTCAAAGAGATGTTAAATGACCTAGGGGTTGAAGAATCAGGATTAGAAAAAATAATTCATACTGCATTTGATAAGCTAGGGTTACAAAGCTATTTTACAGCTGGCAAAATAGAAGTAAGAGCTTGGACTATTAGAAAAAATACAAAAGCACCACAAGCAGCAGCTGTAATACACAACGACTTTGAAAAAGGCTTTATAAAAGCTGAAGTTATAGCGTATGATGATTTTATAGAGTTAGGTGGAGAGGCTAAATGTAAAGATGCTGGTAAACTAAAACTTGAAGGTAAAGATTATGTCGTTCAAGATGGAGATATCATGCATTTTAGGTTTAATGTCTAAGCTTTCATCTTATAAATTGAGTTAATAATATTTAAAATCATAAAAAATATAAAAATACAAACTTTTTAGGGGTAGAAACTCCCCTAAATACTAACTACTAACTACTAACTACTAATAAAAACTGATATATCAATCCTATTATCAAGTAACTTAAAAAACTAAACATTTATTTACTTAGTTGTTCAGATAACTCTTTTAACTCTTCATTACTTTTATTTGATTGTTCTATCATCTTCTCTACACCAAAACCTAACATAATGATTTTGTATAAATAAGGTCTATCTTTTCGCCATTTTCTTAATGTCCTAGCATCAATGCCAAGTAATCTTGCTTTATCTTGTTGTGTTAATTTCATAAGTTGTCCAGTTTCACCACGTTATGGTCGCCTAGTTTTATAAGTATAAAAGCGATAGCTTGATAACATAATAATAAAATCTTACAGCAAATAAGGATTTATAAAATGTCACAAGTCTATCACTCTAA
>JAYEJC010000182.1:0-33166 GCA_034660335.1 Campylobacterota bacterium | reverse complement strand
TGAGAGAAAAAAGCTTATTATCAATGCCTATAGAAATGGAACACCTACAAGTATAATAAGTAGTTTTGTAAATATGAGTGAAGAGGATATCATCTCTTTTCTAAGAACTGTTAAAGATTTGTAATAATTACTATAAACAAATATAACAAAATTTATAAAAAGGAAACATATGAAAAAAACACTAACACTCTTAACTCTTAGTTTTTCACTCTTCACTAATCTTAGTGCTTATGAGATAATCATAGATAAAACTTTAAAAGTTAAACAAGAAAAAGCAAAAAGTAGTTACACCTACCCAGCACTACAAAGAGACGACACAAAAGAGATAGTTTATGACCCCTCTTCAAAACTAATCTGGCAAGATAATAGTGCAGCTAAAAGTACCAAAAGAGATTGGGAGGGTGCAAAGAGTTATTGTAGAGACTTAAGCTTTGCTAGCTTTAGTGACTGGAGATTACCAACTATAAAAGAGCTAGAGTCTATATCAGACTATAGTAGGTATCCAAATGCTTATAAAAAAGGTTTTAAAAACTTTACTTCTAGTAGTTACTGGTCGTCGTCTCCCGATGTTTCGAATAGTTCCGATGCTTGGCTTGTGTACTTTAAGAGCGGCTATTCCGACTACGATGGTAAGTCAAGTAAGGGTTATGTTCGTTGTGCTAGGGCAGGACAATAGATACTTTGAAAATTTGACAAAAAGGTGTTTTAGTGCAATATGATAATTTACCAATTTATAAAAGTTCTATGGATTTTTGTGCTTATATTGAAACTATAGTGAAAACTTTTGGAAAATATGAAAAATACACTATAGGGGAGGATTTAAGAAACTATTCAAAAGAGATATTGTTTTTGATACATAAAGCAAATATATCTTTTGATAAAAAAGAGAATTTAGAACTTTTAAGGGATAAATGTGAACAGATGAAGATGTTGATTCATCTTTGTAAAGAGTTAAAGTCATTTAAATCTTTTAAACAATTTGAACATAGTTCAAAGATGATAGTTGGTATCGCAAAACAATCGCAATCTTGGTTAAACCACTATGCCAGAGTTTCAAAATGATAAATTTTGAAAGAGTGCTACAAATATTGTGCGGTTGTTTCACCTATAGGGTATTGTTACATTAGTATGACATTTTTCATACTAATATTTAAAGAAAACAACTTAACTTCTAGTAATTACTGGTCGTCGTCTCCAAATGTTTCAAATAGTTCCAATGCTTGGAATGTGAACTTTAAGAACGGCAATTCCAACAACAATAATAAGACAAATAAGAATTATGTTCGTTGTGCTAGGGCAGGATAATGTTTATATATAAAGAGATTTACAATGCATATTTAAAGTGTAGAAAAAGAAAAAGAAACACTATAAATGCACTAAAATTTGAGTTTGATTTGATAAAAAACTTAGATTACTTAGAAACTTCGCTTAATGATAAAACATACACTCCAAAAAGAAGTGTATGTTTTTTGACAACTTCTCCAAAGCTAAGAGAAGTATTTGCTGCTGATTTTAGTGATAGAGTTATCCATCATCTAATAGTACCAATACTAGAGCAAATATATGAGCCAATTTTTATACATGATAGTTATAGCTGTAGAAAAAACAAAGGGATACATTATGCAGTAAAAAGAGCAAGGAAGTTTAGTAAATCTTCAAAATACTATCTTCAGCTTGATATAAAAAATTTCTTTTATAGCATAGATAAAAAGATACTGTTTGGGATACTTGTAAGAAAAAGAGTTGTAAATAATTTTAAATATAAAAAAGCAAAATATTTAGAAAGTTATGAAAAACAAAAGGGTGATATGAGTCTTGAAGAGATAAAAAAGTTTTTATCTGTTTTAGCTTCATTTAAGGGGCATATAAAACATGCAAATAGTTATAACTTAAAAAGTAAAATAACTAATCTAAATGATGAAAAATATATAAAATTATTACAAAAGGAGAGTAAATATGCCAAAAATATTTGAATATCTAGGGATAGTTATCATGTTTTATAGTAATGAGCATGAACCTATACATGTCCATGGTAAATACCAAGGCTATGAGTCAAAGGGTGAGTTTATCATAGAAGATGGTAAGATTACTGATATAAATATAAAAGATGTTAAAGGTAAACAAGCATTGCCAAAAAAAGAGCTCAAAGAGTTTCGTTTATTTATAAATAAATTTAAAGATGATATAGTACAAAAGTGGATAGATTATTTTGTATATCACAAATCAATACAATGTATAAAAATAGATGGAAAGGTAAAATAAACGATGTCCAAACTAATTTCAATAGAAAAAGCAAAATATATAGATGATTATAAAATATCACTAATGTTTAACGATGGTAAAAAAAATATAGTTGATTTTAAAGATTTTATATTTTTATCTAGGCATCCAGATATAAAAAAATATCAAGACTTAGACCTTTTTAAAAAGTTTGATTTAGAGTATGGTGAATTAAACTGGAATGACTATGATTTAGCTTTTCCTATATATGATCTATACAAGGGGAGAATATAAATGCCAGAGATAAGTAGATTTTACGGAATTATAATAACAATGAACTATAATGAACACAATCCACCACATTTTCATGCGATTTATCAAGGTTATGAAATATCAATTGAGATAAAAACAGGATTAGTCAAAGGAACTATGCCAAAAAGAGCTTTAAAAATGATATTTGAATGGCTAGATATGTATAAATATGAATTATTAGAAGATTGGCAGTTGGCACAAGATAGAAAATCTTTGATTAAAATAGCACCATTAGTATAAGGAGAGTAGATGTTTATTCATGTAGATGAGGCAGAGTATTTAGAAGAGTATAAATTAAAGTTAAAATTCAATAACAATGAGATCAAAAAAGTTGATTTGGAAAAAGAGCTATATGGAGAGATATTTGAACCATTAAACGACAAAGCTTTTTTTAAAGATTTTTTTATATCTTCAAACACAATAGAGTGGAAAAATGGAGCTGATTTTGCTCCAGAGTTTTTGTACAAAATATCAAAGGATATATAATATGCAATTAAAACTAAAAACTCTTATCTTTTCACTTTTAGTTCTTCACTCTTCACTATTATCTAGTGTTTACACCGATAAATCTACAGGTTTAATGTGGCAAGATAACTATGATGCAAAAAGTGTGAAAAAAACATGGAGTGGAGCAAAAAAGTATTGTCAAAACTTATCTCTTAGTGGATATAAAGATTGGTTTCTTCCAGCTGCTGAACAACTACTCACTCTTACAGATAAATCAAAATATAACCCATCTATCAAAAATGGCATACAAAATATAACTTCTAGTAGTTACTGGTCGTCGTCTCCAGATGTTTCAAGTAGTTCCAGTGCTTGGGGTGTGGGCTTTAAGTACGGCCATTCCGACTACAATGGTAAGACCGATAAGTTTTATGTTCGTTGTGCTAGGGCAGGACAATCAGATACTTTGACCTTTGGAACTTCTAAAAGTGCTAATGGCTTCAATAAAATAGTAGAAAAGTTTATAAAACAAGAGCTAAAATCTATCCCAAAACCCCCTGCAAATCTAAAGCTAATAAAAGATATGTTTGAAACAACAGCAGAGTTTGAAGCAAGGGTGAAAAAAACAAAAGCTAGTCAAAAGAGTGTGATAGCCGAATATAAAAGAAAAGTGTCAAAAGCTAAAATAGAAGCAAAAAAGAAAGCCATCAAAAAAGCACTCCAATACACATGGGGAAAACCAACCTTATCAAATCTCACATATGATGCAGACAATGGTTACTTTGTAGCAAACTTATCTTTTGAAGCCAAAAAAAGCTTTAGCAAAAAAGTAGCTATCAAAGTACCTAGAGAAAATGCAAGAGGATTTTATAGCAAGAAAGATAGCCTAAAACCACAAGCGATATTTGACTACGATGGAAAAAGTGTAACTCTAAAAGATATCAAAGTACCATATAAATATAGTAGTTATTTAGCTCAATTTACTCATATGAGTATAGATGATACAAGAGTAGCTGTAAATATAGTAAATGAGTTTGATACGCCCTCAAATATCTCTACAAATATATCTGTAGCCAAAAATAGCGTAAGCAGTTTTGATGCAAGCAAACTTATAGACTACAAAGCTTTAGATAAGATGCTAGCAAAAACTTCACAAGCAAGGCTAGATAATAAAAAGTGGCTTTTCACAGTGGGTATAGAGCAGTATGAATACACAGACAATATCTCATATGCCTCAAGAAGTGCCAAGATGTTCAAAAAAGTGATGAAAAAAAAGCTAGGAATCAAAGAATCAAACTGCTTCACTATGATAAACTCAGGTGCTACACAAGCCAAGATCAAGACAAGTCTTAAAAAGATGCTTCGTAGAGTAAAGAGTGGAGATACCATATACTTCTACTACAACGGTCATGGTGTGCCAGTACCATCTAAAAAGTTTGAACCATATATGCTGACATCCGATACAGAGCCAGACTTTGTAGCTGATGAGTCGTTTTTTTCTTTGAAAAATATATATGGAAAACTAAGTGGCTCAAAAGCAGCAAAAGTAGTAGCAGTAGTAGATAGCTGTTTTTCAGGTGTCACAGATGGAAAAGCAGTACTAAAAGGTGTAGCAGCTACGAAAATGAGAGCAAAAACTGTAGCCTTTGACAAAGATAAGATGGTGGTATTAAGTGCAGGAAAATCACACCAATACTCAAATGGCTATGACAAAAAAGGTCATAGACTTTTTAGCTTCTATATCATGCAAAATATCCTAGAGGGTGATAAAACTATAAAAAGCTTATACAAAGATACAAAAAAAGAGACATACCAAACAAGCATAGAGGAGTATGGAGACAGTAGAACTCAAGAGCCAACAATAGAGGGTAACTTTAGGCTGAAGCTGTAAAAATACTTGACATTTAAAATCAATTTTTGTATACTAGTAACGAACAAGTTGAATCCTTATATATATGAGTTGGTTACTCATTTCAATAGGGATTAAAAAAGGGTGAGGGATATTTTTCCTTACCCTTTTTTTATAAGTGGGAACTTTCTAAGTTGTAAGTGGTGGAGCTTTTGATTAAGGATTCAACTTGACAAGATTACTAGTAATCTTAATAGTGGTTTGTATTTTACTGGTAGTACCACTTCACTAAACTACATAGGGGAGCTAACCACTCCCTTCTAAAATATAAATAGGAAAAAATATGATAAATAAAACACTTCTTACATCATACATCTTACTTCTTACATCACTTTACGCATCACCATCTTGGTACTATAGCTTAGATGATACAAAACAAAATAGCTATATAGGATATGGAAGTGCTTCAAGTGAACAAGAAGCCAAACAAAATGCACTAGTATCTATATCAGGGCAAATAAACACCAAAATAGATAGTAGCCTAACAACAACAAAAACAAAGAGCTCAAAAGATATACAGATAAAATCATCACAAAAAACAAAAGCAAATATAAGCGACTACAAGCTTTTAAAGATGAGCTATGAAGATGGAAAATATTATATAGCAATAGAGTATGAAAATATACCAAATATGCAAAAGTTTAAAAACAAACTCAAAGAAAAAGCTCTAAAACCAAAGTTTGATAACTACCTTAGTGAGTTTGAACTCATAAGAAAAGAAAAAAGATGGTATATAAAATATAAAGATGTTATTCAACTACTTGATAAAAAAGATTTTGCAAGATTTTTTGTAACTACACCAAATGAAAACTTAACAATAACAACAAACAAAAGAAACAATATATTATATGATGGTGATCAGTTTTATTTCAAAATAAAAAGTAAAGAAGATGGCTATATAAGTATCTTGACTGTATATGAAGATGGTACAGTATCAACTATGATGAAAAATATTCCAATACAAAGAGATACTTTATCAAATATACCAGATAAAGATTTTGAAGCTATACCAGAAGCAGGGCTTTTAGAAGTTGGTGTAGAGACATATGATATGTATGTAGCAGTATATAGCAAAACAAAACTTTTATTTGATAGATTTGCAACAGCAGATGATGAAGTGATAGAAGATGAACGATATAAAAACTTCGATGAACTTATAAGATTTATCAAAAACAAACAATACACAACTATAAAAATAGTGACAAAACCTAGATAAAAGAGTAAATAAAAAGAATTAAACAATTCTTTTTATATTTAATATTATTTTAAGGTAGTGTTGTATATAATTCCAACACGAAAACAAAGAGAGATATTTAAACATCTTTTAAGTTTGGCTCGGTAGCTCAGTCGGTAGAGCAAAGGACTGAAAATCCTTGTGTCGACAGTTCGATTCTGTCCCGCGCCACCATTTGTTTAGAAAAGTTTACTTTGTAGATTTTTTTAAACTTATTTGTTTTTTAATGCTTCAGTAGCTCAGCTGGTAGAGCAGCTGATTTGTAATCAGCAGGTCGTAGGTTCAAGTCCTATCTGAAGCTCCATTTATATTGTTAAAGTGTTCATCTTATTAAAAGATCAGCGCACACCAGTTTTATTGGTGGGATTGGAGAGTGGTCAAATCCTGCGGATTGTAAATCCGCCGCCTACGGCTTCGAAGGTTCAAATCCTTCTCCCACCACCATTTTAATTGCGGGAGTAGCTCAGTTGGCTAGAGCTTCTGCCTTCCAAGCAGATTGTCGCGAGTTCGAGTCTCGTCTCCCGCTCCAATTAATTACACTGGAAAGCTGAGTAGCATACGAACATTTCGTAACATTCAGTAAATCATAAATTATTAAATTTATTTCATCCAATGTAATCATTTTATTTTTAATTTAGCTAATTTTAGTTAAAATACGCCCACGTAGCTCAGGGGTAGAGCACTTCCTTGGTAAGGAAGAGGTCGTAAGTTCAAGTCTTATCGTAGGCTCCACTTATAATGAGTAACTAAAATAAATAAAAATAATCCCTTTGAATAGATTAGCCAAAGGCTTATCTACTCAGAGGGTACAAAAAATCTTTAAGGAAAAATTATGGCAAAAGAAAAGTTTTCAAGAAATAAACCGCATGTAAATATCGGTACAATCGGACATGTTGACCACGGAAAAACAACATTAACAGCTGCAATATCTGCAGTTTTAACAGCAAAAATGGGTGGAGAGATGATGGATTATGATGCTATCGATAACGCTCCAGAAGAGAGAGAAAGAGGTATTACTATTGCTACTTCTCATATCGAGTATGAAACAGAAACTAGACACTACGCACATGTTGATTGTCCAGGACATGCTGATTATGTTAAAAATATGATTACAGGTGCTGCTCAAATGGATGGTGCTATTCTTGTTATCGCTTCTACTGATGGTCCAATGGCACAAACTAGAGAGCATATCTTACTTTCTAAACAAGTTGGTGTACCTTATATCGTAATCTTCATGAACAAAGAAGATCAATTAGATGACGAAGATAAAGAAGAGATGTTAGAGCTTGTTGAGATGGAGATTAGAGAATTACTTTCTGAGTATGATTTCCCAGGTGATGATACACCTATTATTGCTGGATCTGCATTCCAAGCATTAGAAGAAGCTAAATCTGGTAAATTTTCAGAATGGTCAGAAAAAATTATGGAATTAATGAATGCTGTTGATAAATATATCCCAACTCCTATAAGAGAAACTGACAAATCATTCTTAATGCCAATTGAAGATGTATTCTCAATTGCAGGTAGAGGTACAGTTGTTACTGGTGCTATCTCTCAAGGTAGAATCAACTTAGGTGAAGAGATCGAAATTGTTGGTTTAAGAGATACTCAAAAAACAACAGTTACTGGAATAGAGATGTTCAGAAAAGAGATGGAATTCGCAGAAGCTGGTGATAATGCTGGTTTATTATTAAGAGGAATCAAAAAAGATGATGTTGAAAGAGGACAAGTACTTGTAGTACCAGGTTCAATTACACCTCATACAGAATTCAGATGTGAAACATATATCCTTTCAAAAGAAGAGGGTGGTAGGCATACTCCTTTCTTTAGCGGTTATAGACCACAATTTTATGTAAGAACTACAGATGTTACAGGTTCTTGTACATTACCAGAGGGTGTAGAGATGGTTATGCCTGGAGATAATGTAGAGATGACTGTTACTTTAGTTTCACCAGTAGCTCTTGAAAAAGGTACAAAGTTCGCTATTAGAGAAGGTGGTAGAACTGTTGGTGCTGGTGTTGTTGCTGAGATAATCAAGTAGTCGATAATGGGTGATAGAATAAAAATAGGATTAAAATGTGAAGAGAGTGGAGACATTAACTACACAACAATGAAAAATCCAAAAACTCATACTGAAAAGTTTGAGACTAAAAAATATAGTCCTAGACTAAAAAAACACACAACACATAAAGAAGTTAAGTTAAAATCTTAATTTCTTTTTCTTAAGGTTAAGTTGGATATAATTCCAGCTTTACCACTCTTACAATAGGCCAATAGCTCCAATGGTAGAGCACCGGATTCCAAATCCGGGTGTTGGGGGTTCGAGTCCCTCTTGGCCTGCCATATCAACAAAAGTATTAAGTGCTAAGTATTAATGATTTTATTTTAGTATTTAGCACTTAACACTTAATAAATGAATAGGATTTTATTTTGAATAAATTAAGTTTATATTATAAACAAGCAAAAGATGAACTAAACAAAGTTATTTTTCCAATTAAAGAGCAAGTAAAAAGTGCTTATTTATCTGTTTTTATAGTGGTTACAGTTATATCACTATTTTTAGCACTTATTGATGCAATTATGTCAGTAAGTTTATCTTCAATAATGAATTAAGAAAGGTTTTTTAATCTATGGCACATAATTGGTATGCAATACAAACACACTCTGGAAGTGAATTAACAATTAAAAGAGCGTTGGAAAGTTTATCTAACGATTTAGAAGATGGTAGAATAGAACAAGTTTTAGTACCTACAGAAGATTTAATAGAGATAAAAAAGGGGAATAAAGTGATAGTTGAAAAACCACTTTATTCAGCTTATGTATTTGCTAAAATTGATCTTGATACAGCTTTATGGCATGCTATTCAATCTATGCCAAAAGTTGGAAGATTTATTGGTGAATCAAAAAAACCATCACCACTATCAGAAAAAGATATTAATCAAATATTAGAAAAAGTAAACAACAGAGCAGCAGCTAAACCTAAAGTTTCATTTGAGATTGGTGAGATGCTTCGAATCAAAGAGGGATCATTTGCAAACTTTAATGGACTTGTAGAATCATTTGATATGGGTTCAGGTATGTTAAAATTAAATGTCTTAATTTTTGGTAGAAATACACCTGTTGAGATATCTTACTCAAATGTTGAAAGAGTTGAATAAAACTATCTAATTTAAATCTGCTAAGTGCTAAGTGATAAATAGAATTTTTCTGTTTATCACTTAGCACATCTGCTAAACAATAATTTTTAATTAGAATTAAAAAACTAATTATACAAAAACAAGGAAAAAATATGGCAAAAAAAGTACAAGGAACTTTAAAACTTCAAATACCTGCTGGTGCTGCTAATCCATCACCACCTGTTGGACCTGCTCTTGGTCAAAGAGGTATTAATATTATGGAATTTTGTAAAGCATTCAATGAAAAAACAAAACAAAGTGCAGGATTTAAAATACCTGTAGAGATTACTGTTTATTCTGACAAAAGTTTTACATTTGTAACTAAACAACCACCAATGAGTGAATTGATTATGAAAACAGCTGGAATAAAAAAAGGTAGTGATAACCCTTTGAAAAATAAAGTTGCAAAATTAACAAAAGCACAAGTGATGGAAATAGTTGAAAAGAAAATTGCAGATTTAAATACAAATGATGTAGATCAAGCAGCTAAAATAGTTGAAGGTTCTTGTAGAAGTATTGGTATTGAAGTAGCTTAAGTAGCTTTTTAATTTAAATATAGTCAAAGTACCACATGACATAAAAGGTGGTAGCAAAATTAGGAATAAAATTCCTTTAAAATAAAATTGCGGAGAAATAATATGAGTAAAAGATATAAATCTTTAGTTGAAAAAGTAGACGCTACAAAAGCATATACATTAGCAGAGTCAGTAGCACTAATAAAAGAATTAAAATCAGCAAAGTTTGATGAAACAGTTGATTTAGCATTAAATTTAAATGTAAATCCAAGACATGCAGATCAAATGATTAGAGGTGCAGTAGTACTTCCTCATGGTACAGGAAAAACTGTAAGAGTAGCTGTTTTTGCAAAAGGTGTAAAAATGGACGAAGCTAAAGCAGCTGGTGCTGATATAGTTGGAAATACAGATTTAGTTGAATCTATCCAAGCTGGTAATATTGATTTTGATGTTTTAATAGCGACACCAGATACAATGGGTCTAGTAGGTAAAATTGGTAGAATTCTTGGACCAAAAGGTTTAATGCCAAATCCTAAAACAGGTACTGTATCTATGGATGTAACAAAAGCTGTTACTGATTCTAAAGGTGGAAAAGTTACATATAGAGTAGACAAAAAAGGAAACATCCATGCAGGTGTTGGAAAAGTTTCATTTTCAGCTGAAGCATTAGCTGAAAATATATCTACTATTATGGCTGCGGTAAATAAAGCTAAGCCATCTACTGCTAAAGGTAGATATGTGACAAAAGCTGCTATCTCATTAACAATGAGTCCATCAGTAACTATTGATTCAACAGAGATGATGGATATAAAATAAAACCAATTTATAAAATTGGCTTAATCTAAAACTAAAGACAGCTGGTGACAAATCTAAAAAATTATTGATAATTTTTTAGATAAGTCGTAATTCCCGCCGAAGTTCTATTGTTTTGAAAGGAGGAAAACTATGAATAAAATACAAAAAAATGAGATTATTGAATCATTATCAAATGAATTTAAAACATCTGAAGCTATTGTTGTTGCAGATTATAGAGGTACATCACATAAAGATTTAGAAACACTTAGAGTTGCAGCTGCTGAAGCTGGAGCAAAAGTACAAGTTGCAAAAAACTCTTTAGCTGGTATCGCTATTAAAAATGCTGGACATGAAGAGCTAACATTAACAGGTACAAACATCTATATTTGGTCTGAAGATCAAATAACAGCTTGTAAAATTGCTGATAAATTTGCTACTGCTAATAAAGATACTTTCTCTATTAAATCTGGTATTATTGAAGGTAAAGCTGCTGATATTGATACTGTTATGGCATTTGCTAAACTACCAGGAAGAGAAGAATTACTTGGAATGCTTGCTTCTGTATGGATGGGACCTGTAAGAAACTTTACTATTGGTCTTGATGCACTTAGAACAAAAAAAGAAGAAGAAGCTGCATAATAGTTTCATAATGTTGTGATTTTAAATCACTTTAAAATTTAATTTATAAGATATAAATAAGGAAAATAAAATGGCAATCTCTAAAGAAGATGTATTAGAATTTATTTCAGGATTAAGCGTATTAGAGCTTTCTGAATTAGTTAAAGAATTTGAAGAAAAATTTGGTGTTTCTGCACAACCTGTAGCAGTAGCTGGTGCTGCTGGTGGAGCTGCTGAAGCTGCTGAAGAAAAAACAGAATTTAATGTAATATTAAAAGATGCTGGTGCTAAAAAAATCAATGTAATTAAAGCAGTAAGAGCTCTTACTGGTTTAGGACTAAAAGAAGCAAAAGCTATGGCTGAAGAAGCTGGAGCAATGGTAAAAGAAGGTATCTCTAAAGAAGATGCAGAAGCAGCAAAAGCTGAATTAGAAGCTGCTGGTGCAACTGTAGAATTAAGCTAATTAATACTTTAATCTTACAATAACCATGAACTCTAATGCTCTGTAGTAATACAGAGCATTAGTCGTTTAAAGTAAAATGGCATTTTAACCTATGTATGTGATTTGATTATATATAGGTTAGAGTGTTATTTATAATTATATATTAACAATAAATAATATAATAAAAAAAAGAAAGGCTCATATGTTAAATTCATTAAAATCTGGAAATAGATTAAGAGTTGATTTTGGAAAAAATCCACAAAAAATTAATATACCAAATCTATTACAATTACAACAAAGTAGTTATGAAAATTTTCTAATGGTTGGTGCAGAAGATAGATCAGCAGCAGGAATTGAAAAAGTATTTAAATCATCATTTCCTATACATGACTCACAAAATAGATTTACACTTGACTATATAAATAGTGAAGTTGGAAAACCAAAATATACAGTTTCAGAATCTATGGTTAGAGGTTTGACTTTTTCTATACCATTAAGAATCAATGTAAGATTGACTCTTTGGGACTTAGATGAAAAAACTGGTGAAAAAGTTGGCGTAAAAGATATTAAAGAACAATCTTTATACATAAGAGAGATACCTTTAATGACAGATAGAATCTCATTTGTTGTAAATGGTGTTGAAAGAGTTGTTGTAAATCAACTTCATAGATCACCAGGTGTAATTTTCAAAGAGGAAGAGGCAGCAACAGTAGCTAGCAAACTTATCTATACAGGTCAAATTATTCCAGATCGTGGTTCTTGGTTGTATTTTGAATATGATGCAAAAGATATTTTATATGTAAGAATCAATAAAAGAAGAAAAGTTCCTGTAACTATTATGCTTAGAGCTTTAGATTATTCTAAAGAGGAGATTATTAAACAATTTTATCCAATAGTTAATATTCAAGTTAAAAACAATAAATTTTTAACAGAATTTAGAGCTGAAGATTTCACAGGTAAAGTTGAATTTGATCTTATAGATGATAAAGGTAATTTAATTATCGCTGCAGGAAAAAGACTTACTACTAGAAAAGCTAATGCTTTAGCAGAAGGTGGATTGAAGTTTGTTGAGTATCCTGTAGAATTATTAATGGAAAGACATACATCAAATACTATTTTTGATCCAGAATCTGGAGAGGTACTATTTGATGCACTTACTCAATTAGATGATTTAAAACTAAAAAAACTTCTTGATTTAGGTTTTGAGAGTTTTGATATAGCAAATGATTTAGCAGAAGGTGTTGATGACTCGATTATCAATGCATTTAAAGCTGATGCTGAATCTATTAAGCTACTTAAACAAACAGAACAAATTGAAGACGAGAATGATCTTTGTGCAATTAGAATCTATAAAGTTATGAGACCAGGTGAGCCTGTAACAAAAGAAGCAGCAAAAGATTTTATCAAAAAACTATTTTTTGATCCAGAAAGATATGACTTAACTAAAGTTGGTAGAATGAAAATGAACCATAAGTTAGGTGTAAATGTTCCTGAATATATTACTGTACTTACACATGAAGATATTATTAAAACTATAAAATATCTTATTAAAGTAAAAGCGGGGCATGGACATGTTGATGATAGAGATCACTTAGGAAATAGAAGAATTAGATCTATTGGTGAGTTATTATCAAATGAATTACATGCAGGTTTAATCAAAATGCAAAAAGCTATTAGAGACAAAATGACTACGCTAAGTGGTTCATTAGAAGATTTAATGCCACATGACTTGATCAACTCTAAAATGATAACTTCAACAATAACAGAATTTTTTACTTCTGGGCAACTTTCGCAATTTATGGATCAAACAAATCCACTATCTGAAGTGACACACAAAAGAAGATTATCTGCACTAGGTGAGGGTGGACTTGTTAAAGAGAGAGCTGGATTTGAAGTAAGAGATGTTCACGCAACACATTATGGTAGAATTTGTCCTGTTGAAACACCAGAGGGTCAAAATATTGGTCTTATTAATACTTTATCTACTTATTCAAAAGTAAATGATTTAGGTTTTATTGAAACACCTTATAAAAAAGTTATAGATGGTGTTGTAACTGATGAGATTGATTATTATACTGCTACACAAGAAGAGGGAAAAGTTATCGCTCCTGGTTCAACAAAACTAAATGAAGATGGTAAAATAGTTGAAAATCTAATTGATGCAAGACAAGATGGTGAAACAATTCTTATAGAATCATCTAAAATTGACTTAATCGATATATCTTCTGCTATGGTTATGGGTGTTGCTGCATCTTTAATCCCATTTTTAGAACATGATGATGCCAACAGAGCTTTAATGGGGTCAAATATGATGAGACAGGCTGTTCCATTATTAAGACCAAATGCTCCTTTTGTAGGTACAGGTTTAGAAAAAACTGTAGCTAGAGATTCTTGGGCTAGTATAAAAGCTACAAGAGCAGGTGTAGTTGAAAAAGCTGATGCCAGAAATATTTTTATAAAAGGTGAAGATGAAGCTGGTGCTTTTATTGATCATTATATATTAAGTAAAAATGCAAGAACAAACAACAATACAACATTTGGACAAAGAGCAAGTGTAAAAAATGGTCAATCTATTGATGCAGGTCAAGTTATAGCAGATGGTCCATCTATGGATAATGGTGAGCTTGCAATTGGTGTTAATGCAACAGTTGCATTTATGCCTTGGAATGGATATAACTATGAAGATGCTATTATTTTATCTCAAAAACTTATAAAAGATGATGCATTTACATCTGTTCATATTTATGAAAAAGAGGTAGAAGCAAGAGAGCTTAAACATGGTAATGAAGAGATAACAAAAGATTTACCTGGAGTAAAATCAGAAAATATAGAACACCTAGATGAGTGTGGAATTGTTAAAATTGGTACATATCTAAAACCAGGTATGATTATGGTTGGAAAAGTTACACCAAAAGGTGAGATAAAACCAACACCAGAAGAGAGACTACTAAGAGCAATTTTTGGTGAAAAAGCTGGACATGTTATCAATAAATCTTTATATACACCAGCTTCTGTTGAGGGTGTTGTTGTTGATGTAAGAGTATTTACAAAAAAAGGTTATGAAAAAGATGATAGAGCTGTATCTACTATAGAAGCTGAAAAAAGTAGCTTAGATGTAGAACATCACGATAAACTAATGATGCTTGATAGAGAAGAAAATCTTAAAATAAATGATTTAATCTCAAAAAGTGAATTGGAAAAAGATCTTGAAATTAACGAAGTTCTATATAAAAAAGGTACAAAATTATCTTTAGATAACTTATCAAATGTAAATAGATTTGCAATGAAAAAAGTGATATCTTCATTTAGTAAAGATATTACTAAAGAGTACAACTCTATAAAAGAACATTTTATAAAAGAAAAAGCAATTTTAAGAGAAAATCATGAAGAAAAATTATCAATTTTAGAGCATGATGATATCTTACCAAATGGTGTAATCAAACAAGTAAAAGTATATATAGCAACTAAGAGAAAAATCAAAGTTGGTGATAAAATGGCTGGGCGACATGGTAATAAAGGTATTGTTTCAAATATAGTACCTGTAGTTGATATGCCATATATGAAAGATGGAAACACAGTTGATGTTATTTTAAATCCACTTGGGGTTCCATCGCGTATGAATATAGGTCAGATTCTTGAAGTACACTTAGGTTATGCTGGTAAACAACTAGGGGCTCAAATTCAAGATATGTTTGAATCAAAAAAAGCTACATTCTTAAAAGATTTAAGAGCAAAAATGATTGAGATTGCTGATGTTACAAAACTTATGAATGGAAAAGAACTTTTATCTAAAATGGATGATGAAGAGTTATTAAAATATGGTCAAGATTGGGCAAAAGGTGTAAGATTTGCAACTCCAGTATTTGATGGTGCAAAAGCAAATGAATTTGAAAAATTATTTGAATTAGCAAAAATGGATAGTGATGGTAAAACAGAGTTATATGATGGTATGACTGGTGAAAAAATGGCTGAGAGAGTAAATGTTGGTGTTATGTATATGTTGAAACTACATCACCTTGTTGATGAAAAAGTACATGCAAGATCTACTGGACCATACTCACTAGTAACTCAACAGCCAGTTGGTGGTAAAGCACTATTTGGTGGTCAGAGATTTGGAGAGATGGAAGTTTGGGCTTTAGAAGCATACGGAGCTACAGCAGTTCTAAAAGAGATGCTTACTACTAAATCAGATGATGTTGAGGGTAGAACAAGAGCATATAGAGCAATAGCAAATGGGGAGAATGTACCAAAATCAGGTGTTCCTGAAACATTCTTTGTATTAACAAAAGAACTTCAAGCCCTTGGACTTGATGTAGAAATTTTTGACGAGGTGGATGCAGATGAGCAATAATGAAAAAGTATTAAGACCAATTGAGATTCAAGAGTTAGAAAAACCAACAGATTTTTCAGTATTTCAATTAAAACTAGCAAGTCCAGAAAAAATTCTTTCTTGGTCTTCTGGTGAAGTTAAAAAACCAGAAACAATTAACTATAGAACTCTTAAGCCAGAAAGAGATGGTTTATTTTGTGCTAAAATTTTTGGTCCTATAAAAGATTATGAGTGTATTTGTGGTAAATACAAAAAAATGAGATACAAAGGTGTTGTTTGTGAAAAATGTGGTGTTGAAGTAACATCTGCAAAAGTAAGACGACATAGAATGGGACATATTGATTTAGTCGCTCCTGTTGCTCATATTTGGATGGTAAGCTCACTTCCTTCAAGAGTTGGTACACTTTTAGGTGTAAAACTTAAAGATTTAGAAAGAGTACTTTATTATGAAGCATACATTGTTTCTAATCCAGGTAGTGCATATTATGATTCTGAAAATTCAAAAGCGGTTGCAAAATTTGATATTATCAATGAAGAACAATATAGAAGTATTGAAGAAAATTATGCTCATACTGGTTTTGAAGCTAATATGGGTGGTAAGATTATTCAAGATTTATTAAAAGGGCTTGATTTAGTTGAGTTATTAAATAAATTAAAAGATGATATGGGAGCAACAAAGTCTGAAGCTAAGAAAAAAACTATAGTAAAAAGATTAAAAGTTGTTGAAAACTTTATCAACAGTGGAAACAGACCAGAATGGATGATGCTTACAGTTTTACCTGTACTTCCACCAGATTTAAGACCACTTGTAGCACTTGATGGTGGTAAATTTGCAGTATCTGATGTAAATGACCTTTATAGAAGAGTTATAAACAGAAACAATAGACTTAAAAGATTAACAGAGCTTGATGCACCTGAAATCATCATTAGAAATGAGATGAGAATGCTTCAAGAAGCAGTTGATGCTTTATTTGATAATGCAAAAACAGCTAATGCAGTAAAAGGTGCAAATAAAAGACCACTGAAATCTTTATCTGAAATAATTAAAGGTAAACAAGGTAGATTTAGACAAAATCTTCTTGGGAAAAGGGTTGATTTCTCTGGTCGTTCTGTAATTGTTGTTGGACCATCTTTAAATATGGATCAATGTGGTATTCCAAAAAAGATGGCACTAGAGTTATTCAAGCCACATCTTATGGCAAAACTTGAAGAGAAAGGGTATGCAACTACACTTAAATCTGCAAAAAGATTAATAGAAACAGAAACAAATGAAGTTTGGGAGTGTTTAGCAGAGATTGTTGAAGATTATCCAGTATTATTAAATAGAGCTCCAACTCTACATAAACTTTCAATTCAAGCATTTCATCCAATATTAATTGATGGAAAAGCTATTCAGTTGCATCCACTTGTGTGTGCTGCTTTTAATGCCGATTTTGATGGGGATCAGATGGCTGTACATGTACCTTTATCACAAGAAGCTGTTGCAGAAGCAAAAGTACTTATGATGAGTTCTATGAATATCTTACTTCCAGCTTCAGGTAGAGCAATAGCAGTACCTTCACAAGATATGATTCTTGGTATCTATTATCTATCATTAGAAAAAGATGGTGTAATTGGTGAGCATAAAATATTTGCTAATCTAAATGAAGTTTTAATGGCACTAGAGTTAGGAAAAGTTGATATTCATGCAAAAGTTAGAACTGTAATTGATGGTCAATTAATATATGCAACTCCTGGTAGATTAATCATACATAATATTTTACCTGATTTTGTACCATTAAATCTTTGGAATAAAATTTTAAAGAAAAAAGATATTGGTGGTTTAGTTGATTATATTTATAAACATGGTGGATATGAAGTAACACCTAAATTTTTAGATAACTTAAAAAATTTAGGTTTCAAATATGCAACTAAAGCTGGTATATCTATATCAGTTGATGATATTAGAATTCCTGATTCAAAAGGTGAACATGTTAGTTCATCTAAAAAAGAGGTAATTGAAGTTCAAAGACAATTTAATCAAGGTTTATTAACTGAACAAGAGAGATATAATAAAATTATTGATATTTGGACAGTTCTAAATAACAAACTAGGTTCAGAAATGATGGAGCTAGTACAAGTTGATAAAGATGGATTTAACTCTATTTATATGATGGCAGATTCAGGGGCTAGAGGTAGTTCTGCTCAAATTAGACAGCTTGCTGGTATGAGGGGTCTTATGGCTAAGCCTGATGGTTCTATTATTGAGACACCAATTCTTTCAAACTTTAGAGAGGGTCTAAATGTACTTGAGTACTTTATCTCTACTCATGGTGCTAGAAAAGGTCTTGCGGATACTGCTTTAAAAACAGCGAATGCTGGATACTTAACAAGAAAACTAATTGATGTATCTCAAAATGTTAGAATTGACTTAGAAGATTGTGGTACTCATGAGGGTATTGAGATAACTGATATTGTTGATGGTAATGAGCTTGTAGAAAGTCTTGAAGAGAGAATCACAGGTAGAGTAATAGCAGCTGATATTGTAGATCCAATATCAAATGAGATATTATTTGCTGAGGGAACTTTAATAACAGAAGAGGATGCTAAAATAGTAAGCGAAGCAGGGATTAAATCTGTTGTTATTAGAACACCTATGACTTGTAAAGCTGTTAATACTTTATGTGCTAAATGTTATGGTCTGAATCTAGGTGAACAAAGAAAAGCAAATCCAGGTGAAGCTGTTGGTGTAATTGCTGCTCAATCTATTGGTGAGCCTGGTACTCAGCTGACACTAAGAACATTCCATGTTGGTGGAACAGCATCAGCAACTCAAGCAGAAAAAGAGTTAAAAGCGACTCAAGAGGGATTTGTTAGATACTATAATATTAAAACATATGAAAATAAAGAGGGTAATAAAATAATTGCAAATAGAAGAAATGCAGCTATTTTACTTGTTGAACCAAAAATCAACGCACCATTTACAGGTAGAGTAAGTGTTGAGACAACACATGAAGAGGTTATTATTAGTGTAACTTCACAATCTGATGAAGAGAAAAAGTATTACTTTAGAAAAAATGATGTAGCAAAACCAAATGAACTTGCAGGAGTTAGTGGTAAGATTGAAGGTAAATTATATTTTCCATATGAAAATGGTGATACAGTAGATGAATCTGATTCAATTGTAGAAGTTATTAAAGATGGTTGGAATATTCCATCAAGAATACCATATGCATCTGAACTTAAAGTTGAAGATGGAGCACCTGTTACAAGAGTGATAGAATCTGGTGCAAAAGGTAGAGTTAAATACTTTAAACTAGTTGGTGATTATTTAGAAAGATTACCTGAAGTAAAAGCTGGTAAAAATGTAACACAAAAAGGTTTATTTGCAGTTGTTGTTGATGGTGAAGATAGAGAAGCTTCAAGGCACTATATATCAAGAGAATCAGTAATTGAACTTGATGATGATAGTGAAGTATCAAAATCTTCAATAATAGCAAAACCAAAAAATAAATCACATGTAGTTATTGCAGAGTGGGATCCATATGCTGACCCTACAATTACTCAAGAATCAGGTAAAGTATATTTTGAAGATATTATTCCAGGTATCACTGCTAGTGAAGCTTATGATGAATTAACAGGTACATCTAAATTAGTTATAAATGAATATGTTCCATCAAACTTTAAACCAGCTATTATCATAAAAGATAGTGAAGATAAAGCAATAACATATAGTTTAGAACCAAAAACATCATTATTAGTAAGTGAAGGTGAAGATGTATCTGTTGCAGATATCTTAGGAAAAACACCAAAAGCTGTATCTAAATCTTCTGATATTACAGGGGGTCTTCCAAGAGTATCTGAACTATTTGAAGCAAGAAGACCAAAAAATATTGCTGTACTTGCTACATTTGATGGTGTTGTATCATTTGGTAAACCACTTAGAAATAAACAAAGATTAGTTATTACAGATAATGTTGGTCATAAAGAGGAATTTTTAATTGTAAAAGATAGAAATATTCTTGTAACTGATGGTGAATTTGTACATGCTGGTGAGAAATTAACTGATGGTCAAATTGCTTCACATGATATACTGAAAATTTTAGGTGCAAAAGCTTTAAATGAATTTATTGTTTCTGAAGTTCAAGGTGTTTATAGAGGTCAAGGGGTTAATATTGCAGATAAGCATATTGAGGTTATTTTATCTCAAATGTTAAGACAAGTTAATATAGTAGAATCTGGTAATACTAAATTTGTAGCAGGTGATATGATATCTAGAAAAAGATTTATTCTTGAAAATGAAAGAATTATAAAAATGGGCGGAGAACCTGCTATTGCTGAACCTGTTTTATTAGGTATCACAAGAGCTGCTGTTACATCTGATTCTATTATATCTTCTGCATCTTTCCAAGAGACTACAAAAGTTTTAACAGAGGCTGCGATTAGTTCAAAAATGGATCTTCTAACAGACCTTAAAGAGAATGTTGTTATTGGTAGAACTATACCAGTTGGAACAGGTATCTATAGAAACAAAAGAGTAACTTTTAGTACAGAAGAAGAATAAAGGGTATACCCCTTTATTTATTTTATAAAATTTAGTATAATCAACTATTAAGTTTTAATTTAGTATAATTCACAACTTTTTTCGGAATACCTTTCGAAATTAGGTAGTATCTAAATAACTATTGTTATTAAAAAGAAGAGAAGCCTGAGCGATGCTTGATCGTTCAAACCAAATTTTTATAAAGGAATGAAATGCCTACAATTAATCAATTGATTAGAAAAGAGCGAAAGAAACAGATTGAAAAATCAAAATCTCCAGCACTTGAAAAATGTCCACAAAGAAGAGGAGTATGTACAAGAGTATATACAACAACTCCAAAGAAACCTAACTCAGCTTTAAGAAAAGTTGCAAAAGTTAGATTAACTACTGGTTTTGAGGTTATCTCATACATAGGTGGTGAAGGTCACAATTTACAAGAACATAGTATTGTTTTAGTAAGAGGGGGTAGAATCAAAGATTTACCTGGTGTTAAATATCACATCGTTAGAGGTGCTTTAGATACTGCTGGTGTTGCAAACAGAACTGTTGCAAGATCTAAATACGGTACTAAGAAACCAAAGAAATAAGTAGAAGGATTAGATAATGAGAAGAAGAAAAGCTCCCGTAAGAGAAGTAATGGCTGATCCTATTTACAATAGTAAATTAATCACAAAATTCATAAATGCAATTATGCTTGATGGTAAAAAATCAATAGCACAAAAAATTATGTATGGTGCAATCGTAAACCTTGATGCTAGAGGTGAAGAATCTGGTTTTGAGATTTTTGAAAGAGCTGTAGAAAATGTTAAACCACTTTTAGAAGTAAAATCTAGAAGAGTTGGTGGAGCTACATACCAAGTGCCTGTTGAAGTTAGAGATGTAAGAAGACAAACTTTAGCATTAAGATGGCTTATTGATATGTCAAGAAAAAGAAATGAAAGAACATCTGTTGAAAGATTAGCAAACGAATTATTCGAAGCTGCATCTGAAAGAGGTAACTCATTTAAGAAAAAAGAAGATATGCATAAAATGGCAGAAGCTAATAAAGCATTTGCACACTTTAGATGGTAAGCATAACTATTTTATAAAAAAAGGGAAGATGATATCTTCCCTTTTTTTTATTCTAATTTTAATTCCAAAAAAAGAACTTAATAAATATATTAAGCAATTATTGGATATAATCACAAAAATTTTAATCAAACATAAAGGAAAAATCTAAAATGGCAAGAAAAACACCTCTTAACAGACTTAGAAATATCGGAATTGCTGCTCATATTGATGCAGGTAAGACAACAACAACTGAAAGAATTTTATTCTATACAGGTGTTGAGCATAAGATTGGTGAAGTACATGATGGTGCTGCAACAATGGATTGGATGGAGCAAGAGCAAGAAAGAGGTATTACTATTACTTCAGCTGCAACTACTTGTAACTGGACACACCCTAAAACAAACGAAGAGCTAATGATTAATATCATTGACACTCCAGGTCACGTTGATTTTACAATTGAAGTTGAGAGATCTATGAGGGTTCTTGATGGTGCTGTTGCAGTATTCTGTTCAGTTGGTGGGGTTCAACCACAAAGTGAAACTGTATGGAGACAAGCTAATAAATATAGAGTTCCAAGAATGATTTTTGTTAATAAAATGGATAGAACAGGTGCTGACTTTTTTAATGTAGAGGAGCAAGTAACTTCTAGACTTAAAGCAAATCCTGTACCAATTCAAATACCAATTGGAGCTGAAGAAAACTTTGCTGGTGTTGTTGATTTAGTTCAAATGAAAGCTATTGTTTGGGACCAAGATGCTGCTATGGGTTCTAACTATCATGTAGAAGATATTCCTGCTGAGTTACAAGATCAGGCTGAAGAATATAGAGAAAAAATGGTTGAAGCTGCAGCAGAATCTGATGATGACTTAATGGAAAAATATCTTGAAGAGGGTGAATTAACAGAAGAAGAGATAGTTGCAGGTCTTAAAAAAGGTTGTTTAGCTATGACTATTACACCTATGACTTGTGGTACTGCTTTTAAAAATAAAGGTGTTCAAACTTTACTTGATGCAGTTGCTATGTATATGCCATCTCCTTTAGAAGTTGAAGATATCAAAGGTGAGACACAAGATGGTGAAGATGTAGTTGTAGAATCAACAGATGATGGAAAAGTAGCTGGACTTGCATTTAAAATTATGACAGATCCATTTGTTGGACAACTTACATTTACAAGAATTTATAGAGGTGTCTTAAAATCAGGTACTTATGTAATGAACTCAACTAAAATGAAAAAAGAGAGAATCGGTAGACTTCTTAAGATGCATGCTATCAAAAGAGAAGAGGTTACTGAACTTTACGCAGGTGAGATTGGAGCTGTTGTTGGTCTAAAGACTACAATTACAGGTGATACTTTAGCAGATTCTGAAGATCCAGTTGTATTAGAAAGAATGGACTTCCCAGAGCCAGTTATATCTGTTGCGGTTGAGCCAAAAACAAAAGCTGACCAAGAAAAAATGGGTATTGCATTAGGTAAACTAGCTGCTGAAGATCCATCTTTTAGAGTTGAAACAGATGAAGAGTCTGGTCAAACTATTATTTCAGGAATGGGTGAGCTTCACTTAGAGATTCTTGTAGATAGAATGAAAAGAGAATTTTCTGTTGATGCAGAAGTTGGTGCTCCTCAAGTTGCTTATAGAGAGACTATTAAAGCTGCTGTTAATCAAGAGTACAAATATGCTAAACAATCTGGTGGTAAAGGTCAATATGGTCATGTTTACTTAAAAATTGAGCCAATGACAGCTGAAGAGACAAATGAAGAAGGTTTTGAGTTTGTATCTGATATAAAAGGTGGAGCGATTCCAAAAGAGTATATCCCTGCAGTTGAAAAAGGTTGTAGAGAGACTATGATTGGCGGGGTTCTTGCTGGTTATCCATTAGTTGATATTAGAGTTACTTGTTATGATGGTTCTTACCATGATGTTGATTCATCTGAGATGGCATTTAAACTTGCTGCTTCTATGGGATTTAAAGCTGGTTGTAGACAAGGTGCTGCATCTGCTTGTATATTAGAGCCTATGATGAGAGTTGAGATTGAAACACCAGAAGATTATATGGGTGATGTTATTGGTGACTGTAATAAAAGAAGAGGATTGGTTCAATCTATGGATGATAGAGCTGGTGTTAAACTTGTTATTGCATTAGTTCCATTAGCAGAGATGTTCGGATACTCAACAGACCTTAGATCTATGTCACAAGGTAGAGCAACATACTCAATGATTTTTGATCAATATATGGAAGTTCCAAAAAATGTTGCAGAAGAGATTATGAAAAAGAGAAATGGTTAAAACCGTATAAAGAGTGAATAGTTTCACTCTTTTAGGTTTTTAACGAGATTTTGATATTTGTGCATAGCACGAATCAAAATGTCCGTACCTTTAAGGAAAAGTGAATAGTTTCACTCTTTTAGGTTTTAATGAGATTTGTTATGTTTGCGTAGCGAACCACAAATATTCATTTTTTATAAAAGCCTCATCTTCTGATGAGGCTTTTTATTTTATCTTTTTCTATATGATAAACTTTCAATAATATGTTCTTTTAATATCAAATCAGAGTGATTAAGATCAGCAATTGTTCTTGATACTTTCAGTACTTTATTAATAGCACGAAATGATAAAGCAAATTTTTCAATAGATATATCCAGTATATTTTGTGCTTGAGTATCCAAAATACAATATTTTTTTATATCAGTATCACTTAATTTCCCATTTAGTTCACTTTGTCCTCTTTGTTTTTGTATTTTAAATGCATCAATAACTTTATCGTGTAACTCTTTTGATGTTGTGTCACTAACATCATCTTTTCTCACTTCGTTCATAACGACATATAAATCAATTCTATCTAAAAATGGATCTGATATTTTATTTCTATACCTTTGTATCTCAACTTCACTACATCTACAAATCTTACTTTGAGATAACAAATTTCCACATGGACATGGATTTTGGGCACATACAAAAAGAAATTTTGTAGGGTATTTGATTTTTGTATTGACTCTTGAGATTGAGATTTCATTATCTTCTAGTGGCTCTCTCATCGCTTCTAAAACAGCCTTTGCAAAGTGTGGCAACTCATCGAAAAATAATAATCCATGGTTAGACAAAGCAACTTCACCAATTTGAGTTCCACCAACAATTGAAGCTTTTGTAGAGCTATGATGTGGAGATAATGCTACTCTTTGTGGTATAAACGAAGGGTGTTTACCTTGTAGTGATTCCATTTTTGCGATATCTAATATCTCCTCTAGATTCATAGGTGCCATGATATGTTTTAGTCTTTTTGCTATCATACTTTTTCCACATCCTGGACTTCCTTCTAAAATAATATTGTGATTCCCAGCAGCACTTATGAGTGCAGCTTTTTTAGCAAGAGTTTGACCTTTTATCTCTTTAAAATCATTTTCATAATTTTGAACATAATAATATTTTTCATCATTAATCAAAAGATATTTATGTTCAAATATTTTGTTATCAATTTTATAGCTTGATTTATCTTCTGATTGAAAGAAAAGTATAGCATCTTGAAGTGTATCAACTGCATATATATTGATATTTGGAATAACAGATATCTTTTCAACTGATTCTTTTGGAATTAAAACATTTTTTATTTTTCCTTGTCTTACTAGAGATAAGATTAATACAAATATAGATTTTGTATCTTTTAATGTTCCATCAAGTCCTAACTCACCAAAAACATAAAAATCATCCAGATTAAATGTAGTTTCTTGTAGTGCAATAAGTAAAGCAATTGATAAGTCAATCTGACTCCCTTTTTTTGCTATCTCACTTGGGCTTAAGTTTATAGTGATTCTTTTTGGTGGGAATTTAAATTCATTGGTAAGTAGAGCTGATTTGATTCTCTCTTTTGATTCTTGTATTGATAAATTTGCCATACCTACTATACTAAAACTAGGAAGCCCTTTTGTAAAAGTTGATTCTACATCTATACTAACTGCATCTAGTCCATCAAGTGAAGCACATTTTAAAGTTTTCATTGGTCTCTCCATATTTTTGATATGAAGATTATAACAAACTTTTTAGTTCAATATTAAAAAAATTGCAATTTGTTATCTTTTTGCTCTATCTTGAAGTAGATCATCTATTACTGTTTGTCGATTTGTAATCTCTAGTTTTTTACAAGCACTACTCATAGCTTCATCTTCACCAACAATATAACACATATTTTTAGCTCGTGTGATAGCTGTATAAAGGAGTTTTGTATTATGCATAATAAAATGACTAAAACTCATAGGGATCAAAGCTGTGTCGTACTCCATACCTTGTGTTTTATGAATAGTAAGACAATACGCAAGTGACACTAACATATCAAGTGTATCAAAGTCATAAAAAACAACCATATCATCATTTGGATAGAGTACTATTAGTTTTTTATTTTCATGGTCTACTTTTATTACCATCCCAAGCTGACCATTAAAAACTCTTTTTTCAACAAAGTCAAAACTTCCTGACTTATATGCTCGTAAAGTTTTTGCTTTCATATTTTCATTTTTTATATGGATAACTTTATCTGCTAGTTTATATTCGTAGACTTTTGTTTTTATCCCCTCTTGTTTTGTATTATTTATAAGCTTTTGTAAATTTATATTTAAATTTTCAACCCCTAAAGTTCCATTTTTTATAGGTGTGATCACTTGAAAAAGTGTTAAAAATTTATTTATCTCTTTTTTATTTATATATTCATACATTGGTTTAATATAGTTAGAAGTGATATGCAAAATTGTTTGAAGTATTTTGTAGTTGTTTTCATTTCTTAAAGTATTTATCTCATAGTCACTTAGCTGAGCTTTTTTAGCATAATAGTGATCGATTGAAACATCAACAAATTTAAAATCTTCATATTCATCTTTGTATAGGGGTACCTTTCCTACTCGTATCTCACTAGCTATTGTTGCTATAGCTTGAAGTTCATTTTGTCTATATATTTTTGTAAGTTTACAAGTTGGTGCAAGATGATATCGTATAGCATCTCTTAATACATCCCCAGCTCCAATAGCAGGAAGCTGACCATCATCACCTACAATTATAAGAATAGTATCGGGGTCTATTTTAGAAAATATTTTGTAAAAAGTGACACTATTTACCATACTTGCTTCATCTATGAGTATCACCTTATAATCAAAAAAGTTTTTATCACTATTTTCTATTTTGACAAGAGATGATTGAATAGTACTACTTGTATATCCTGTTGTATCAGCTATTCTTTGAGCTGCTATTCCACTAAGTGCCATACAATGAATATCATCATAGCTTACTATCTCTTCAAGGAGTTCTAGAATTGCACGACTAGATGTTGATTTTCCTGTTCCTGCATAACCTATAAGAAGTATGGTGTTTTCACCACTATTTATAAGCTCTACAGCTTTTTTTTGTTCACTTGAGAGTTCGAAGCCTAGTGTTTCTTGCTTTTTGGTGATATAAGTATCAAAATCTTTTATAATAGTTTTGTTTTCATTGAACTTTTTTCTATCTTCAAAAAATTGCATAATTTTAGTTTCAGCAAAAAAGTTCATACTAGGGGAATAACTATCTTTTATAGTCTCATTGATCTCATCTTTTGCTAGCATTGTTATTATAGCCTCTTCATAAAGTGGATCTTTATCACTAAAATTCAAAGCACTATCAAGGAGAGAAAAAAGTTGCTTTTTTTTTATAGAACTATTTCCATTTGATTCACAAAATTCTCTTAGAGTGTAGTTCATACAAGCAGCAATTCTAAAATTGCTATATATATCAATACCAAGTGATTTACCTATTTCGTCTGCCCTTTTAAAACCAATCCCTTTTATATTTGTAAGCATATAGGGATTTTCTTTGATTCTTTCAATTAAGTTTTCTGTTTCACCGTATTGTTGATATATTTTATTAATAAGATTACTAGTCACTCCAAAAGCAGCTAAAAAACTCCCTAACTCTCTTAAGTGTTTAAATTTATTCCAAGATAAAACTATCTGAGTGAGTTTTTTCTCTTTTATCCCTTTAAACTCTAAAAGTTTAGCAGGGGTATTATCTAGTATTTCGCAAAGTTCATCTTCACTATATTTACTAGTAAGTTCAAGGGCTATTTTTTTTGTAATACCTTTAACAATTTTTGTTAAAAAAAAGTAGATCTCCGCTTCTTTGACCTCAAGTGATGTAAATACAAATTGAACACCATATTTTTTATGGGTATTCCATTTTCCTTTTATAAGGAGTTCTTGTCCTACAAGTTTATTTATATCTGTATCAAAGTATTGACCACATATTTTTTGATCATTTTCGAGTACTGCTATATGATAGTTATTTTCTTCATTTGAGAAAAGTACCTTTTTTAAAGTACCTGTAAGATTAAAATCAGTATCCATCAGTAAACTTTTTCTTTTTATGTTTATCTTTTTTGTAGTTATTGTTGTTTTTATTTTTTTGAAGTAAGTTAAATTGTTTTAAAAGGTATTGTTTTTCCTCTTCAAAATCTTTTGTATGGTTATCTAAAGAGTTTAATATATCTTGAGAGAATTTTTGTACTTGCATTGGATATTCACTATATAAAGGTACTGATTTTGTATTTTGTAAAGTTTCATATCCTTTTAAGATAGCTTTTTTAAAAAGTTCTAAATCAAAGTTATCATATTTTAAGAGTGTCACAGCTTTTGTATTGAATTTTTCTAAAATTCTAATATATCGTAATCGTATTGTTTTTTCATTTACTTCGTGTTTCATAAAAAAAGTATAGCTAAATATTGATTTAGGTGCCCTTTATAATAGCAATGGCATTATATTTTATAGTTCAATCCTCTAATACTATTATTGTTTATATTATATTTGAATTATAAATAATACTAATAATTTTTTTATAATTTATATAAAATATTACATAAAAAAAACTAATAAATATCATAAAATTAATATAAGAAATTTTTATATCTTATTAAGGATGTTTTGATAAACTTTATTCTGAAACTTGAAAAGTATCAAGATAAATTATATAAGGAGAAATAGTGAAAAAACTTAAAAATATTTTTAATAATAATTCTAATGTTGAAGTTAGTGAAAACTTGCAAAAGATTAGTAGAAGAGATTTTTTCAAAAAAACTGGTGCAGTGAGTGCTGTAGCAGCAGCTAGTATTATCGCTCCATCTGCGGTAAAAGCATCTGCAGCAGCTGGTGAAGGTGATCCGGCGATTATGAATCATCCTAAATGGGGGCAATCATGGGGTGATCCTGTAACAAAAAATTTATATGGAATACCATCTGCATATGAGCATAATAACACAAGAAGATATACAGATCTTTTAGCATCTGGTAATGCAAGAGCTTCTATTGCAGTTGCTCCAATTCATGAGTCAGAGGGTATTATTACTCCAAATGGTCTTTTCTTCTCTAGATGTCATGGTGGTACAGCTCATGTTGATCCAAAAGAGTTTAGACTTATGATCAATGGACTTGTAGATAAACCTATTGTGCTTACATTAGATCAAATTAAAAGATATCCAAGAATTACAAGAACTCACTTTATTGAGTGTCCAGCAAATGGTGGTCAAGAGTGGAGAAGACCACAATATGACTCACTTCAATTTGCAAAAGGTTTTATGTCATGTGCAGAGTGGACTGGTGTGTATATCAAGACTATCTTAGAAGACTTAGGGCTTAAATCAAATGCAAAGTGGATGTTAGCAGAAGGTAGCGATAACTCTGAGATGGGTAGATCTTTACCAATAGATAAAGTTCTTGATGATGCTATGCTTGTGTGGGGTCAAAATGGTGAAGCATTAAGACCTGAGCAAGGTTATCCATTAAGATTATTAGTTCCAGGTTGGGAAGGTAATTTATGTGTTAAATGGTTAAAAAGACTTGAGTTCTCTGATGAACCATGGTATGCAAAAGAGGAAACATCTAAATATACTGCACTTAAACCAAATGGAAAAGCGTTACAACATTTCTATGCAAATGAGGTAAACTCAACAGTAGTTACTCCATCTTGTGAGAAACCATGGACTGATTTAAAAGCTGGTGATATAGTAGAGATTGAAGGGCTTGCATGGTCTGGTATGGGTACTATTACAAAAGTTGATCTATCTTTTGATGGTGGAAATAACTATGTTGAAGCAAATATAAAAGGGTTGGTACTTCCAAAATGTTGGACTAGATGGTCATATATGTATAAAATTCCAAAAGGTTTTAAAAATAAAGATGGAAAACAAATTATATTAACTTCAAGAGCTATGGATGATGCTGGATTTATTCAGCCAACTGTTGATCAAGAGTTATTTGGTGGTGATGTGACTAAAGATTATCTTGAAGCAGCACTAAAAGATAATAGTAAGATTGACAAAAACAAAGGTATGGGTGTAGAGTCTGTATACCATAGAAATGCCATAGAATCTTGGGAAGTAAATGAAAAAGGGGAGGTGCACCATGTTCAAATTAGAACTGTATAAATCAACTTTAAAAACAGCAGCAATAGGTGGATTAGCTTTAACACTTACAAGTTCACTTTATGCCGATAATTCAGCTTATAATGGACTGTGGAATGCAAAAAAAGATATTAGTGGTGGTGTATACTACCCTATAAAAGACGGAGCAACTGGACCTTATAAAGTAAATACTCAAGTTTATAATGAATCTGATATCTTAAAAGGTAAAAGTGGAATAAAAGCTGTTTATAATAATGGTAGAGTTCCAAATGCAGATGAGTTAAAAGCTTGGGATAAAGATATAGATGGACTAAATAGAGGTTTACCTGAAGGTGAAGGATATGTTGATGAGGGTGAAGCTATATATGAAGCTCAATGTATGATGTGTCACGGAGACTTTGGATCTGGTGGTGCTGGATATCCTGCTCTTGCAGCTGGTAAAGCAAAAGATATAAAAAGAACATTGAAAAATAATAGATGGTTAAATCCAACTGCAGAGGGTCCACAAAGGGTGTTTGGTTCATATTGGCCAGTTCCTAGTACAATGTGGTGGTATATAAGAGATGCTATGCCTCATACAAAATCAAAAACTTTAACTGATGATGAAGTTTACTCTTTGACTGCTTATATGTTATATATAAATGGTATGAAAGTTGATGGTGAGATTGTAAATGAAGATTTTAGACTTGATAAAGAAAAATTTATGAAAATCGAGATGCCAAATAGAAATGGTTTTATCCCTGATATTGATGGACCAAATGGTGTAGAAAATGTAAGAGAGTTTTATGCAAAACCAGAAAACTATGGTGCTATTAGATTAAATAATGAGTCTGAAAGATGTATGAGTGACTGTCAAGAAACTGAGAATATCTTAAGAGTTGATGGTGGAATTACAGATTTTAATCCTCCTATGTCAGTTGCAAGAGATCTACCTCCTAAAAAAGAGGATGCTGCTCATAAAGTAAGCTTTGATGCAATTGCTGCGTACGATGCAAACTGTGCGATGTGTCACGCTTCTGGTGTAGCACCAGCTGCAGGAGATAAAGCAGGATGGGCTCCATTTATGGAAAAAGGTCTTTCTAAAGTATATAAAAATGGTTTAGAAGGTACAAATATGGGTATGCCAGCAAAAGGTGGTTCATCACTTACAGATGAAGAATTTAAACAAGTTGTTGACTACATATTAACATTTTAGAAAGGAATATTGATGAATAGAAGAAACTTTTTAAGTTTTGCTGGAAGTGCATTAGCACTTTGGGCATTACCTATGAATCTTAGTGCTGAAGACTATAGAAAACTAAAACCTTCAGTATGGACAGCTCATAATATAGATGATGCAACAAAAGCATTATATGGAATGAAAACACCGATTGAAAGTGATCAAATTAAAATTGATGTACCAAAAATAAACTCAAGTGGTGCTTCAGTACCTGTTAAGTTTAGCACAGATCTTGATGCAAAAACTGTGGCATTATTCCAAGATGCAAATCCTGAAAGTGCGGTTGCTGTTTTTGATGTAAATATCTATGATATGAAAAAGTACGAAGCTAAAATCAAAATGGAAAAAGATGGAATAGTAATGGTTCTAGTTGAAGGAACTGATGGTAAAATCTACATGGCCAAAGCTGCGACAAAAGTAGCTGCTGGTGGATGTGAAGGATAGGAGATACTATGGCAAATAAAATTACAGCTGTAAAAGTTAAAATTAAAAATGGTGTAGCAACTGCTAAGATGGTATTTTCTCACCCTATGATGACTTACAATCAAGCTAAAGCAAAAACAGGTGATCGTGAGGATGCAAATTTCATCACACATATTACAGGAAAAGTTGGTACTGAAACTGTTCTAGATATTTCAACTAGTCAGTTTTTTTCAAAAAATCCTATTTTTAAATTTCAATTTAAATGTGATACATTTAATATAGGAAAAAAACTTTCTGCTAGAGAAAAATTTAATGGTGCAATAAGAAGTGAAGCTGATAAGGGCGATCTTCTTACTATAACTGCTAGTGATAGAAAAGGTAACACTTATGAAAAATCTGTGGAACTTACTTCTAAGAAAAAGAGAAAATAAGGGATTAATATGAAAAATAATAAAATACTTTCAGCTCTTACTTTAGCTTCTGCATTGTTTTTTGTAGGATGTGCAAATGAAGCTCCAGCTCCAAAGGTACAAAAGAAAGTACAAAATACAAATAAACAAGAGATAAGACATGATATTCAAGTGATTAATGCTAGCTATGATGGTAATACAACTAAAATACTAGCACAAATTGAAAAAGGTTTTATGAATAATGGTATAGAGATATCTGCTAATAATGATATGAATAAACCTTTTAGTGATGCATTTGGTGAGACTGATAAACAAGCAGGTAAGGACTTTGTGATCTATAGACTTATGCCAGTTTATCATGAAGAATTAAGTGTAAAACTTATCAAAGATTATCCAAAATTTGGATTAATATCTCCTATTAGTACTTCAGTGTATTCTAAAAATGGAGACTCTATAAGTATATCAATCTTATCTTTAGAGGGTATGTCTAGAATTTCAGGTGTTCCTGTAACAAATCCAGATTTGATAGCTTATAGTAAACTTATTACTAAGTCTTTATCAGATGCACTACCAAATGGTACACACAAAACTTTAGATTATAAAGTCTTAAGACCAGATGGTGAGCTTGTAACAAAGTTTACTTTTATATTACCAAATGAAAGTGGTGATATAGAAGAGGCTATGGAAGCATATGAAGAGCAAATGGAGGGTGAAATAGAATCTGTTGGGTTTAAAACACCTGCATTTACAGAGATGGAAGTAGAGGGTTATGAATTTTATAAAACTATGTCTATATGTAAATTTGATGTAATTTATCCTGTACATAAGATTCATCCAGAAGCTGGAGCATTTGCACCTTGTACTATGTATAAGTACAAAAAAGAGGGTGATAAGTTTACTCGTATGGGATATCCATCAGTTTATAACTGGATAAAATCTACTAATATATTCGATGATTATTCGTTAGAGCCACTTATAGATGCTCAAAACTTACTAGAATCAACAATTGATTCAACTATTGAATAATAATTATTTATTTATCAACTAAAAAAGCCCAAGGTTTACTTGGGCTTTTTTGATTATAAAACTTTTAAAATATCATATTATTTATTGTGACATTTTTTTAATCATCCTATAATT
>JAYEJC010000181.1:0-3318 GCA_034660335.1 Campylobacterota bacterium | reverse complement strand
TAATGAATATACATAATGGATTTAATAAAGGATTGAAGATTAAAATAGTTGATTTTTACTTAGTAAATTATGGAAAATAATTTTTTAAATAAGGGTGTTTAGACCCCCAAATTTTTCATTAAATCACTAATAGTGATATGATCAATAATGAAATTTGACAAAAAAATAAGAACCAAAAATACAATAGCAAAAAAGCCACTAAATATTCTAAAGCAGTACAAGATTATTTGAACACTATGTCAGCAACTGAAAAAAATAAGCTTATTTTACAATTTGAGAAAGAAAAAATAAATTGAGCTATTTTAAGAGATTTGTATAAAAGAAAGTGACTTGATGATGTTTTATTTAGGGTTATGTTTGAGGGGTGGATAAGTAGTAGGGTTTAAACCTTACTACATATTCCCCTTATCTCTCACACGCATTCTTTTTTCCCATTGACGATGTTGTTCATCTTTGTATCTTGACATCTCTCTATCTGCTTTTGAGTCTTTAAAACCTTGTTTTGAAGTGTTTAATATCTCTGATGAGTATCTTTCTATGCTACTAAGTTTTGAACTAATAGAACTCATTACATTTTCAAAGGTATTTGTAAAATCTGTAAATTCTTTTGATTCATAGTATCTTAAACTAGCATCAGTTTCTTCATATTGTTCTGTTAGAAGTTTTATCATTCTATCTTTTACTATAATATATCCATCTTTATTATTTTTTCTTTTCATACTAACAGTAAGTTTTTTGATTCTTACTGCTAAAAGTCTAGCTTTCTTTTCATCATCTTTTTTTAATTTTTTATATTTTAAAGATTCTAAATCATATGCTCTATCATTTGCATCTCTTACTTGTGAAGCAAAAGGGTAAGAGTATATAAAAGTATTGTAAGCAGATATTGTGTTAATATCTTTTGCTTTATTGTATGCTAATTTATGGATATTTTTTATAGCTTCTTTTACTTGCGGTGCTTTTGGGTATGTTTTTATGAACCATTCATAGCCTGAGATGTTGTTTTGCTGTTTTGTCGGTAAATAAGCTAATTTATAAATATTTTGTTGAGCTTCTTTTACTTGAGGAGCTTTTGGATGTGTTTTTATGAACCATTCGTAGCCTGAGATGTTGTTTTGTTTTTTTACTTTTGGATATATGACTTTATATTTTTTATTAATTTCTAATCTTCTATAACTATTCACTTTTTTTTCCAAAAGTGTCAAAGTATCATATTGTCCTGCCCTAGCACAACGAACATAATACTTACCGGTCTTATAGTCGTAGTACGAATCGCCATACTTGAAGTACACACCCCAAGCACCGGAACCATTCGAAACAACGGGAGATGACGACCAATAACGGCTAGAAGTAGGATTATTAAATTTATTTTTTATTTTATAAGCATATCTTAATTCATCTCTATTTGGTAATCTCCAGTCACTCTTACCACCTAAAGTTAAGTTTGCACAATAATCTTTAGCACCTTGCCAATCTTTTTTGATAGTTTTAGCATCACTATTATCCTGCCATTGCATACCAGCAAAACTATCAGTCAAAACTCCACCACTTCTTTTAAATCTCTCAGCCTCAACTTCACTCTCAACAGATGCAAACAAACTCACAGCTACAAGTATCCCTAAAACTATTTTTCTCATTTATTATTTCCTTTTAAACTCTACTTACTCAACACTATATAAACAAATGGCAAAAATATAGAAAATGCACTCACGATATAAAGCATATATTCACTTTTTGTATAGTTTATAGTTGTTTTTGATAGTTGTGGTTTTATCCACCCTAGATAGATATAAAGTGCATAGGTACTACTAATTATCATCAAAGCAAACATAGGTCCTATATTTTCACTACTTGGATCTAATAGTACGCTATAGATACCAACCGCAAGATTTACAGTAGCTACACCTAAGACTATATTTAGTCTTAAAAGTAAGCCTTTTATTTTATCTTCTAATTTAATAGTAGCAAGAAGTGGTAAAAACATAAGAAGTGATGGTACATCTATAGCAGCTCCAAATCCTGCTTGAGACATAACAATAGCTAAAAATATTAAAACTATAAATCCAATATGAAAAATATAGTCATTTTTACTTAGCTCTAAACTTTCCCCTTTGTAAGCAACCGAATCAGCTAATAATATTTGTTTGGTATTTAGTACAAAAAATATATAAACACATAAATACACCATAGGTAAAATTGCAACAGCTATCGCACCACCAAGTTTACTCATATCTTGCACAGTTGCAAAAATACCCAAAGATGCTAAAGCTATAAGAATAAGTCCTATACCCAAAAGAAAACTACTTTGTGATTTTTCATTGAGTAATTTACTTAAAGATATAGCAATTGCTACAAAAACAATAGAGGCTATATCTATATAAGGAGATAGTCCCATATAACTTAGTTTTAAATTTAAAAGTATTATTAGTATAGCTGATATGCTTATGGCATAGTATCTTGTAGTGTATCTCATATTTTATTTTCCATTCTTATTTTTAATTTGTATATTACAGAAGTTTTAATTATAATCTCTTTTACCATCTATATATTTTAAACTCATTTGACTCATCATCTACAGTAAAACCCTCTTGAAACTTCAGTATCACATCATTACCTTTGTTTAAAGGGATAACTCTTTGGATAGTGTTATCTATCTTACTATATTCACCTTCTACATTTGCTCTTTTTTGTTTAGAAAGGATAGAAGCTATATACATAGCACCTCTTGCAGTTTTTTTATCTATAAGTATCTCTAGTGGTGTTGTAGTATCTAAGGTTTTACCTCTATTTGTTGCATACATAGTAGTACGCTTACCTTTTTCTTTTATATTAAATATATATGTATACTTATCTGGTAAAAAACTACTTATCACATCTCTAATTGTATTTAAAGAACCACCCTCATTGCCTTTTAAGTCTAAAACTATTTTTTTGTATTTCGTATCTTTTTTAAACAACTCTTTTAATTCTTTATGGATTGTAGATGATAGTAAGTCTGGAGTTAAGTATAGTATCTCATCTTTTATATCATATTTGAGTGATTTAACTTTGTCTTGCTTTTGTTTGGTTAATTTAGAGTTATTTTGTAGTAGAACTATTACTTCATCATTTAGATATTTTTTTAAGATTTTATTTGTATCATCTTTAAACTTTTCATAATCATTTGTTTTTATCGTATCAAGTTCTTTAAAAGTACCCACCAAGTCTGATACTCTATAACCTAAATCTAATCTAGCTTAACATTCCAAGGTAACAACTCTTCAAGACTTTTATTTTTATCTCTATAAATTGGTATTTGAGTTAAAATATATTTTAAAT
>JAYEJC010000180.1:0-3321 GCA_034660335.1 Campylobacterota bacterium | reverse complement strand
ATTTCTGATTGTGTTTCAGTCTCATTAGCTATTGGTTTCATAGCTGGAAATAAAAGTACATCTCTAATACTATGTTGATTTGTAAGCATCATCACAAGTCTATCTATCCCTATACCCTGTCCTGCTGTTGGTGCCATACCATATGAAAGTGCATTTACAAAATCTGCATCCATCTCATGTGCTTCATCATCACCACAATCTTTTGCTTCCATCTGACCTTCAAATCTTTTTAATTGATCAATTGGGTCATTTAATTCAGAAAATGCATTTGCTATCTCTTTTCCACCAATAAACAGTTCAAATCTATCTGTAAGATGAGTATTTTCATCATTTCTTCTTGCAAGTGGAGATATCTCTACTGGATACTCTGTTATAAATGTAGGGTTTATTAATTTTGCTTCAACATATTCATCAAACAATTCACCTTGAAGTTGTCCAAGATTTAAGTTTGGTTTTACATCAACTTTTTGCTCTTTTAGATAAGTATATATTTTTTCTATATCTTCCGTGATATCAGCAGGAACTCCACCAATCGTTGTTAAAGATTCTATTAAAGGTACTTCAGTAAAATCACCAAAATCAATCTCCAACTCACCATAAGGTAAAGTTGTTGGAAGATTTAGATGCTCAAATAGATATTCAAAATACTCTTTTGTTAATAAAATCAAATCTTTATATGATTTATAAGCCCAATAAAATTCTATAGATGTGAATTCAGGATTATGTGTAGCATCCATCCCTTCATTTCTAAAGTTTCTATTGATCTCAAATACAGCTTCAAATCCACCAACAATAAGTCTTTTTAAGTACAATTCAGGTGCAATTCTAAGAAATCTATCAACACCCAAAGCATTATGATGTGTAGTAAATGGCTTAGCATTTGCTCCACCAGCTATTGGATGCATCATAGGTGTTTCTACTTCTAAAAATCCTTTGTCTTCAAAAAATCTTCTAGTAAGTGATATCACTTTTGATCGAATATGAAAAGTCTTTTTCACTTCACTATTCATAATTAGATCTAAATATCTTTGTCTATATCTAAGCTCTTTATCTGCAAGCCCATGGTATTTTTCTGGTAATGGAGTGATAGCTTTTGTAAGTAGCTTGAAATCTGTCGCATGCAAAGACAACTCACCTTTACCTGTAACAAAAGGATATCCTTTTATCTCAACAATATCTCCAACCTCTATGAGTTTTTTAAAAATTGTGTTGTAAAATCCCTCAGGAAGATTATCTCTTGCTATATATATTTGAAGCATTCCGCTTTCATCTTCTATTTTTATAAAACTAGCTTTTCCCATAACTCTAAAAAATTTAATTCTTCCAGATACTGTGTAGTGTCTATTTTCATCTCTTTTGTTCTCTTTATGTTCTATATCACTATTTACATTTAAGTATTTTTCAATATTTGTATCTCTATTTGAAATATTGCAATATGGATTAAAACCAGCTTCCTTTAGACCATTTACTTTTTCTATTCTTTGTTGTATATATTTGTTTTCAAACAATTTATTTATCCCTTTTTTATTTATTATTTATTGTTACAATTTTCACATAAACCATATATTTGCATATCGTGATTTGTTATTTGAAAACCATTTTCCAAAGCTATTTTTTCTTGACGATTTTCTATCTCTTGATCAAAAAATTCTACTATTTTTCCACACGATGTACATATGATATGATCATGGTGAGTAGTATCATTGCTTTCATATTTTTTACCCTCTTTACCAAATGATATAGATGATATAAGCTCAACCTCTTCTAAAAAATTAAGTGTTCTATATACTGTCGCTATTCCTATATTTTGGTTTGGGTATTTCTCTTTGACTACTTCATGCAACTCTTCTGCACTTAAGTGATCATCAAGGTTTAATAATATTTTTAATATTATAGCTCTTTGTTCGGTGTACTTCATCCCTTTATTTTTCAAAACAACTTTTAAGTCATTTAAAGTGATGTTGTTATTTTTCACTTGTAGTTTCCTTTAGTTGTTCTTGTAGTTGTGCTGCTTGATTTTTTAATTCATCTGTAGATATATCTTTTATAGTATCAGTAGTAGTTTCTATTACTCCATCTAACTGCTTTGATACTTCACTTTGAAAATTTGAAGTATCAAGTTTGATGATATATCCACCTGTTTCTTCCAAAATTGGAAATACTATACTATCTACCATTTTAGGTGCTAGATTGTCATTTATAGATTTTACTTGCGTTACTGCATAAGCTATAATTGAAAAAAGCAAAAATATTTTACTCGCTCCAAATAAAAAACCAAGCAATCTATCAAAAAAGCCTAATCCACTTAAACAAAATACTTTTTCTAGTATAGTTCCTAAAACATAAGCAATAATCCAAAAAAGAACTAAAGATAAAACAAATCCAGCTAATAATATGCTATTTTCATTTTCCATGGGGATAATACCATTGATAAAATTACCCATATCAGTAGCAACTCTTGAAGCTATAAAAACACCACCTACGATACCAACTAAACCAAAAAACTCCTTAGTAAAGCCTCTAAAAAGACCTTTTAAACCAAGCAATGCAACTAATGACAATACAATTATGTCAAAAATATTTATATTTTCCAATGATATTCCTGTAAGTTTATAATTTTTTAAGTCGTATTGTACCTTTTTTTTAATAAGATTGTCTTTACATTATATTTTTAATAGATTTTGACTAGTTCCCATGCTCCTAAGACTGTGAAATACCTCATATTAATAGTTACAAATCAATGTGTAAACTAAAAAATAAATCATTTCGGAACCCACGACTTTAGTCTGGGCGTAATGTGAGTTTAAATTGGCATTAGTCTGGACTAAAGTCCAGATTCCGAATAGTTTAAAGTGTTATTTCACAGTCTCAGGGACGATGGGAACGAGAATTAAAACCTACCATTTAATCCAAACAATATCTTAACTTCATTTTTATTGGAACTTTTACCATCAATTTTATTGGTACTTTTTGTATCTTCACTACTTATACCAAAAGTTGGTATTAGATTGAACACTTTAGTATCAAAATATATCTTAGCCGCTATATAAGAGATTTTTTCCTCTACATCATAGTTTTTGTCACTATAGCTACCATCATTATTTGCTAACTTTAAATCATACTTCAAAGGCAAAAATCTATACCTAGCTTCAACTCCAAAGTTTAAATAAGAGTTAAACTTACTCATCGTTTCAAATGATAGCTCATAACTCAAGTCTTGATTCTCATCGCTACTACCTGTTCCTATAGAATTAACTGCATCACTTAAACTTGTGTTTTGTGTCACTTTTAGGTTTGATGATGGTGTTATGTTTAGATTTA
>JAYEJC010000179.1:0-3375 GCA_034660335.1 Campylobacterota bacterium | reverse complement strand
ATGTTCATTTCTTGAAGAGTTTGATCTTCCTCTTCCTGAATTATTATCTCTACTTTGACCTTGACCTCTAGAGTTTCCTCCCCTATTTCCTCTACCTCTTTGCTTTTGGATAGGTTCTGCTTTTATTGTTGGGTCTGGTTTAAATCCATCTATGATAGTACTTGGAATTTTACTTTTGATAAGTTTCTCAATATTATATAAAAGTTCCTCTTCATCGATACAAACTAATGATATCGCTTCACCATTACTTCCAGCTCGTCCTGTTCTTCCTATTCTATGTACATAATCTTCTGGTACATTTGGAAGCTCAAAGTTTACTACATGTGGAAGTAAATCTATATCAATACCCCTTGCAGCGATATCTGTTGCTACTAGTACTCTTACGCTATTATCTTTGAAATCAGCCAATGCTTTTGTTCTAGCCCCTTGGCTTTTATTTCCATGGATAGCAGCTGCTGTTATATTGTTTTCATTAAGATGTTGAGCTAATTTATTTGCACCATGTTTTGTTCTTGTGAATACTAAAACTTGTTTCCAATTATTATCATCAATAAGTTTTGTTAAAAGATATTTTTTCTTTGCTTTATCAACAGGGTGAATTAATTGTTTAATTTGCTCAGATGTTGTATTTCTTCTTGCTACTTCAATTAATGTTGGATTATCTAAAAGATTATCTGCAAGTTTTTTGATATCACTTGAAAATGTTGCTGAAAAAAGTAGATTTTGTCTTTGTTTTGGAAGTATTGCCAAAACTTTTTTAATATCGTGAATAAAACCCATATCAAGCATTCTATCTGCTTCATCAAGAATTAAAAATTCTACTTCTGATAAATCAATTGTTTTTTGACCAACATGATCAAGGAGTCTTCCAGGAGTAGCAACAACGATATCAACCCCTTTTTTTAGTTTAGAGATTTGTGGATTGATACCAACTCCTCCAAAGATTACTGTTGATCTAAATGGAAGATATTTACCATAAGTTACAACACTCTCATCTACTTGAGCTGCTAGTTCTCTTGTTGGTGTTAAAATAAGTGCTTTTATTTTTGGTTTTTGATTATTTCTATTTTTTTGTTCACTTAAGATTTGTAAAAGTGGAAGTGTAAAACCAGCAGTTTTACCTGTACCTGTTTGAGCACCTGCTAAAATATCTTTTTTATTAAGAATAACTGGAATTGCTTGTTTTTGAATAGGAGTTGGAGTTGTATATCCCTCATCTTTAATTGCTTTTAATAATGATTCGTTTAAACCAAGTTCTGAAAATGACATTATAATGTACCTTTTTTGTGTAAGAGCCTATTGAAGTTTGATAACTTTTCGATCAAGGCTAATGATTGTTTTGTAAGTTTTTATCTATTAAATAAAGAGTCAGTCGTAGACCGTGTACGCTGAGATTATGGAAGTATACCATAAAAGCGTTATTTTATATACGCTTTTATAATCTTTTGATCTTGTTTTGGTTTATTTCTATAACCAGTCTCTACAAATTCTAGTTTTTTTAGTACTTTATAACTTTTTTTATCTTTTAGATATCCAAATATAGTATGTCTACCATTTAGATGTGGAGTCTCTACTGTTGTTATAAAAAACTGGCTTCCATTTGTATTTGGTCCAGCATTTGCCATAGCTAAGATACCAGCTTTATTAAACATCGCTTTAGGATTAAATTCATCTTTGAAAGGTTTTTTCCAAATTGACTCACCACCACGACCAGTTCCTGTAGGGTCCCCACCTTGAATCATAAATCTTTTGATGATTCTATGAAAAATAAGTCCATCGTAGTAGCCATTTTTAATATGTGTTGAGAAGTTCTCAACAGCAAGAGGTGCAAGATCAGCTCTTAGTTCTATCTCTATATCACCTTGAGTTGTTTGTAGTACTGCAATTGGATTTTGAGCATGCAGATATATTATACTAAAAACTAAAAATATCAGTTTTTTCATTGTTGTCCTTTTGTTTGATTTTTGCAATTATAACAAAAAGAATTTAAACCTATTAGAGGTTTATACTATGTTTTAATTCTATTTAACATTTTTTTAGATAAAATCCGCGAAAATTAACACAAAAGGAAAAATATGTTAAAAGAAAAATATTCACCATTGTACTTTTTAGCAGCATTAGGTGCTGGTGGATTATCTGTATCATTTTATATGTACTTAATGTTTTTAGTACCACACAAAGAAACACCAATGGTAATATATGAGCAGATAATGCCTGTTTTGATGCAAGGTGATTGGTTGGCATTTGTGACTGCATTTTCATTGGTATTTATCGTTGGATTTGCAATATTACATTTTAAGATGCTAATATGGAACGCAAAACAATACAAAGCGTATAAAGAAACAAAAGCGTATGAAACATTAAAAAATAGCAATGCAGAAGTTACGCTTATGAGTTTACCATTGACTTATACTATGACTATAAATGTATGTTTTGTACTTGGTGCTACATTTGTACCTGGTCTTTGGGATGTTGTTGAGTATATGTTTCCAGGAGCAATTTTAGGTTTTATGGTTACTGGATATTTTGCTTTAAAAATATTTTTAGAATATTTTGGAAGACTTTTAATCAAAGGTGATTTTGATTTTACAAAAAATAACAACCTTTCTCAAATGATATCTATCTTTGCATTTAGTATGATAGCTGTTGGATTTGCCTCACCTGGTGCTATGAGTCATAATATCTCTGTAAATGCAATAGGTATATTTTTTGCAATATTTTTTACAATGATATCTTTACTATTGTTAGCTATTAAATTGATCTTAGGATTTAAAAATATGTTTGAACATGGAGTAGGGAGTGAAGCTAGTCCATCTTTGTGGATTATTATACCTATTCTTACACTTTTAGGTATCACTTTTATTAGAGTTAGTTTTGGACTTGATCATCACTTTGGACAAGAGTTAGCAAAAGCTTCATTGTTTACAATTACAAGTGTTGTTGTCTCTTTACAATTGATATTTGGTGGATTAGGTTTTGTAGTTATGAAAAAGCTTGGATATTTTGAAGAGTTTATTCATGGTGAGAAAAAATCTCCAGTATCATTTGCACTTATTTGTCCTGGTGTTGCTTTTATGGTATTTGGTATGTTTTTTATCAATATGGGACTTGTTATGAATGGGGTTATTGATAAATATTCAATTGTTTATTTTATTATGATGATACCATATGTATTTGTACAATATAAAACTATTGTTTATTTTTTCAAATTAAAAAGTAAATTTGAAATTTAATTTTAGTTCAAATCGCAATAAAAAGCCTACTATTTTTAGTAGGCTTTTTTTATATTTAAAAGAATTTAAAAATTTCAGTTTCTTTTTAGCTACAGCTCTTGACAAGCAATAACTTTTACACTATAATCCGCCACACAAAACG
>JAYEJC010000178.1:0-3420 GCA_034660335.1 Campylobacterota bacterium | reverse complement strand
ATGAGGTATATTTTAAAGCTATTAATAATTTAGATAGTCAAAATAATAATTTGTTACAAAAAGTGTCATAGAATGGTGGAATAAGAATGTTAGTCTAAGTGGTCTTGACAAAGGAGGACATTATAATTTGGCTTGTCATTTTAACCTCTTTATATCTTCTTCTAGCTCTTGGATACTTTGTGCTTTTTGTTCCTCTTTTTTTATCTCTTTATATTTTTGATACTCTAGTTCACTTTTTTCTTTTGCAAGTTGGTGGCTAATCTTACCTGCATTATTTAAAAGCTCTTTACCATTCATAGAGATAACAACATCTAGCCTTGATATCCAATCTTTCATATACATTGGTGTTTGAGCCATCGCCATGGTTTCTGCAAATGCAAGGTATTGTTCCACCAAAAGACCTAAGAGTTTTATCTCATCTTCGCTTAGATAATTTTTAGCAATACTTACATCTTTTTTGGTGATATTTTTACTCTCTTTATCAAATGAACTCATCCCTAAAAGTGGTTTAGATATATCTACTCTACTATGTACTAGTTCGGCTGCTGTTTGTGAAGATATAGCCCAAAGGAGTTTGTTTTGTACTATCTTAAAAAACTCTATGGTTTTTTCATCTTTTGGATCATAGTCTATACTTGTCATATAGATATCTTTGATTTTTTGATAAAAAAACTTTTCAGAGATTCGTATATCTCTAAGTCGTTTTTGTAACTCATCAAAGTAACTCATAGAGGTGCCTGTCTTAAATCTATCATCATTTAAAACAAACCCTTTAGTTATGTACTCTTTGAGTCTATCTTTTGCCCATATTCTAAACTTCGTACCAGTAGTTGAACGAACCCTAAAACCAATGGCGATGATCATATCAAGGTTGTAAAAATCAACATCCCTAGCAACTTCTCTTTTCCCCTCCATTTGAACTGTTCGGTAATTCCGAACAGTTGAAGATACACTTAACTCACCGTCATCAAATATAGCTTTGATATGTTCACTTATAGTTGATTTTGCTTTGCCAAACACTTCGCATATTTGAGCTTGAGATAACCACACAGAACCATCTTCAAATCGTACATCAACTTTGATATCTCCATCATCATTTGAGTATATTAAGATATCACTCATACTACTCTCACTTTTCCTGTTATTACACTATCTATCAAAGTACTTTTATACTCTTTAAGTTTTGTGATTTGTTGCTGTTGTAAATCTATAGCTTTATCTGTTTTTTGATTATTATTTTCTATATATTCAGCTATTTTGATTTGTTCTTCTTTTGGTGGTACTACAATTAACATTTCATTTATAAAACTAGAACTAGCTCTTGGCATTTTTGAACCATAAGTAGAACTATCAACTGTTTTAATAAATTGGGCAGAAATTAATAGATAAAATGCAAATTTACTATCAAAATTATTCATAGGACGAAATGTTAGCAAGTCACCAAATGCGATACCGTCACATTTACATAAAAAAACCTTTGCAAGATAAGGTCTTAATTTTCCAAATAATATATCATTTTTTTGAAAAGTATTATCTTCTCCTACATACTTAGAAGCTGTTTCTATGTACTTTCCTGTAAAGTTTTCAATATTTTCTAAAGCTATAACTTGTTGTTCTTCTATACTAGTTTTTTTATTTTGTAATTGAAGACTATACTTTAGTCTTTTCACTTCCCAATGCTCAGGAATCTCCCCAATCCACTCAATACCACTATCTTTCATAGTTACAGTTTTATCTATCCCTTTTGTAACGGCATCGTTTATAAGAATCTGTCGTCGCTCTTTTAAAAGCTCTATGAGTTCTTCTTTTTGTTTTATAGCTTTATCTAACTGCTCTGTTTTAGTATCAAGAAATGAAGCTATTTTTGTTTGTTCATGTTTAGGTGGAATAAATGTTTTAAAACTAAAAAAACTATCTTTGGATATAGTATTTCTTAATCCTTTGTACAAGGGCTTAAATCTTTTACTAGAATCAAAATTTAGATAGAAATAATATAAATAATTTATATTCATATTTTCAACTGCCATCACAGTATATGCCCCTGTAATCATGCCATAATACTTTGATAATCCTACAGTTCTTGGTGTTTCCTCTACATCAAATAAACAAAATACAAAATCATCTTTTTCAACTTCTTGATAAGTATCAAAATCAGTAGGAAATTTACCTTTAGGATTATCCATATCTCTTTTTATAATACCTTTTAAAGTTAGAGATAATAAATCATAATCTTTTGAATGTTCACCCACAAGAGTCTGTTTTATCGTAAATATATGTTTATTTGCTAAAGCTTCCCAACTCTCAGGAATTTCCCCCAACCACTCAACACCACTATCTTTATAAGATGAATATTTTTCTAGTGTACTCATCTTATAATCCTAGTATCTCTTTGATCAGACCATCGCTTTGCTCTTCTAGGCTCACTATATCTTTTGTAACATCATCAATACTTCTCAATGGTTTATGTTTATAAAAATACTTATTGAAACTTATCTCATAACCTATCTTTGTACTATCAAGATTTACCCAAGCTTCTTCTATATGCGGTTTCACTTCTTTTAAGAAGTAGTTTTGTATCTCATCTTTTAAAGGAATACTTTCACTATCTCTTAAATCTGTATCTGATTCATATTCTATAAATTCATTTGCCTTATCAGTTTTATAGTAACCATAATGTTCAAGTTCATTCTCTTCACATCCTAAATGATCAAGTAGTTTTTCTAGTTTGTCAGCACTTATTTTAGATACTTTTTTAATAACTTTTTCGGCATTTTCATCATACCAAGATACAGCATTTAAAATAGCATTTTTTTCTGTTGCTGATAGTTTGATTTTCATCTGTTTTAATACATCATCAACTTCTTTTTTAAAGATATTAAAGTCATTATATTCATCAGTTCCTATAGCATCTTTTAATATGTTTGCAGTCTCTTCAGGCATTTGATGTTTAGTCCATAAAGCTTTAGATGTAAGTGCTTTTTTATTTTTAGCATTTAAAGATATATCTTCTTTATCAAGGTACTCTTCTATCTCTTTTTTGTATTTTATTATATCTGTATAACACTCTTCTTTATACTCATCAAGACACCATTTCATTGGCTCTTCTAAAGTTTTGTCAAATCTCAGTGTTGCTATTAGTTCCTCTCTAAATTGTGCTTTTAATCTTTTTGGTCTCTCAATATTTACTTTGTAGTATCCAAAGTCACTATTATCAAAAAGTTTAGAAGATATTTTCTTACCATCTACTTGCTTCTGGTATTCTTCAAAGTTTGCATATACTTCCATGATTTTTGAGATGTCAAGTTTCACCACGTTGTACCATTTCAAAAGCAATATCTTGAAACACATCTGGTAAAATCTTAAATATTTCAGGCTTCGTTTGAAACCAACTTTGAACTGCATCAAATGGAGTTCTTACTT
>JAYEJC010000177.1:0-14007 GCA_034660335.1 Campylobacterota bacterium | reverse complement strand
AAAGTTTATGGATACTATGAAAGAACATCTTGATATAAAAAGGATTATAAAAAGTGTATCTTGATATTACCATTATTGCTTATAGTTTTAGTCGTACGACTAATCTTGATTACTCATCACTTTATTTCTTCCTGTCTCTTTTGCTGCATACAACATATCATCAGCCATTTTGTACATTGTATCATCATTTTTTATATCATTTGCATATAAACATATAAGTCCAAATGACGCAGTGACATAAGCACTAGCACTATTATGTTTATGTTCAATATGTAAGTTCTCAATAGCAACTCTTATTTGATTTGTAAAGTTGATTGCATTTTCAAAGTTTTCTGCTTTAAAAACAACTCCAAACTCTTCACCACCAAGCCTAAAACAATAATCATCTACTCTATTTGTCATATCTTTTAGTGTTGAACCTATCGCTTTTAGTACATCATCACCCATTTGATGACCATAAGTGTCATTGTATTGTTTAAAATGATCAACATCCATTATTGAAAAACATATAATATCATTTTTTCTTTTTCCAGTTTGTATGATTTTTGAAAAAATATCGTTAAAGTGTCTACGATTAAAGATATCTGTAAGCCCATCAGTGATAGATATAAGCTCAATATTTTTTTTATCTGTTATATCTTGTCTTATAGCTGTATATCCTATTTTTTTATGTTTTTTATCATATATAGGGGATATTGTAGCATCTACCCAATAATATCCTCCATCTTTTTTCATATTTTTAATCTCACCTTGCCATACATTATTTGATGTTATAGTTTTCCATAGATCTACATATAGACTTTTTGGCATATCTGGGTGTCTTATTATTTTGTGAGTTTTCCCTATCAATTCATCTTTGTTATATCCACTTATTTTTGCAAATGCATCAGAAACATAAGTGATATCACCTTTTAGATTGGTTGATGATGTTATTACATTTTTATCTATAAGTTTAATATACTCATTGATTGTATTATGTGATTTTTCAAGCTCTTTATGTGAGATATTTAATGCCTCTATTATTTTTGAAAAACCAATATTAATAACTATAATCAACAATATCAAAAGTCCAATAAGTATAATAGTAAGCTGTTTTATAGTATCTTTAAATTCATCTTTTATAGGTGTAATATCATGAAAAAATATAGCTTTTGCACTATCTTTTCCATTGAAGTCTTTAAGTGCAAATGAAAAAACACTATATGTAGAATCATCTATGGTTAGTTTGATATCTTTATCTAGCTTATAATTCTTTTTTTCTAACTGTTTTAGAAGTTTGTTATTTTTTATTGTTGTGTATTGTAGAGTATGATCATCTATTATTATATTATCATGTGCTGTATGTAGATTTAGTTTATCTTTTTTTACAAACAAAGCACCATCTATATCGTTGAAATATTTCATTTCATGAAGTATCTGCTCAGCTTTTGTTCCAAACTCTAAGGCACCTATATATTTATTTTCTTTAAAAATAGGGACAAAAGTTCTATAAGCTAGATTGAAAATACCCACTTCAAAACCAAAGATTGGCTTTTGTTCTTTGTGTATTTGTTTTACCATTGGTCTAAAGCTAGATATATTATCTCCAAATTGAGTTGGTTTGTGCATTCTTAAAAATGAGCTACCATCTGGTTTATGAAAATGCATAACTTTTAGATAACTGTTTTCATTAGATAAAATTTTCCATCTTTCAAGAGATAGTTTGTATAGTTTTTCTCTTTGATTATTGTATAAAGCATCAATAATATCTTTTTAATAGATATTTGCTTTGATTCTATTTTGGTAAAATACTGTTTGCTTTTCAAGTATTTTTTCATATGAATTTTTTATATCTTCATAATAATTATATTCAAGTTTTTCAAGTTTTATTTTTTGATTTAGATAAATAACACTTATTAATACAGTTGAAAATATAATCATCACAACAGAAACAAAAAGTAATGTTTGGTTTTTGGTACTTAAGTTTTTGTACAATATATATCCTATTTTTCTATTTTTTTAATTAGATCAATCAATTTGTCATAATTTAATTTATAATCAAATTTTATATCTTTTGACTTTGATTTACTCTCTATAGTTTTTGATAGTTCAGATATCTCATCTAGTGTTAAGTTTCCTGCACTACCTTTTAATGAATGTGAAGTTTGATATATCTCCTCAAAGTCATTATTGTTTATAGCTATCCCCATTTTATCTATAGTATCATTTGCTGTTTGAACAAAAATACCCATAAGCATCTCAACATCTTCTACATCAAAATCCAATTTTAATGCTATTTTATTTATATCTATATTATAACTCATTATTATCTCCATTTTTATCTATTTGTATCTCAAATTGGGTACAATCTTTTAGTTTATTATCAAATCTATGTTTAGTGTTTATTTGTTTAATTGTTCCATTAAAACATCTACTTAATAACTCTTTTACTATATGCAAGCTAAGTCCAGTTCCACTATATTGGTGTTTTGTTGTAAAATATGGTTGAAATATTTTATCTTGAATATCATTTGGTATACCACCACCGTTATCTATCATTTTTAATACTATTTTATCTTTTATTGTTGTTAATACAACCTTTATATATCTATTGTTTAAGTCATTTTTTTCTACAAGAATATCTAAACTATTTGTTAATAAAGACAATAAAATTTGTTTAAATCCATTTTCATAGCTATATATCTTGATATCATCAAGTTCATACTCTATATTTATATTTTTTTCAAGAAAATTAAAGTGCATAATAGAGGTACAATCTTTTATAGTATCACTTATATTAAAACTATACCTTTTCTCTTCTGGTTGAAAAAAGTTAAGAAACATATCAACAGTTTGAGACATCTCTTTTGTACTATTGACAATATTTTTTGCATATTTTGATAGCTCCTCTATTGGTATATTTTTCAAAGTACCATCAAGATATATATCCAAAAAAGATGCACTAGTAGATATTACAGATAGTGGTTGTCTCCAGTGGTGAGCTATATTTTCTAAAATAGAATTTTGTGCAAGTCTTATCTCATTTTGAAGTATCTGCTTATCTTTTTCTTTATTTTTTTCTATCTCTAAGAGTAGCTCTTTTTCTTGTAAAAATATTCTTTTATATAGATTTAGTCTATTTATAAATTGGTCTTTGTCGATTGGTTTTGCTATAAAATCAACAGCACCTAGCTTAAAACCTTTTTGTTTAAACTCATCAGCTTTATAATAATCAGTAACAAATATAATAGCAATATTTTTAAATCTTTCATCTTCTTTGATTTTTTTAGCAACTTCCCATCCATCTAAAGTGGGCATATTTATATCTAATAAAATGATATTAATATCGTTTTTATTTAATATATCAATAACAGTAGTTGAGTCGGTTGTTGTTAATATATCTATATTATCCATATTCTTTTTTATCAAAATATTCAAAAACTCTATATTTAGTTTTTGGTCATCTACTATTAAAATATTTACTTGCTTTGATCTCATATTTAACCTTTTAAGTATTTATTGAAAATATCAATTAGTTTTTGTTTATCTAGTGGTTTGCTTAGATAGTCATCCATACCATTGTCTAAAAATCTCTGTTTATCACCTTTTAGTACATTTGCTGTAAGTGCTATGATTTTTGTTTTTTTTAGATTTTGTTTTTTCTCTATATCTCTTATTTTTATTGTTATTTTCATTTGATATTGTAATAGGTATATCAAAATAAAACTCACTTCCAATATCTTTTATAGATTTTACACAAAGCTCACCATCTAAAAGTTTGACAAGTTCAGAACATATAGAAAGACCAAGACCTGTACCACCATACTCTCTAGTAGTTGAACCATCTTCTTGAGAAAATGGTTCAAATATTGTACTTAGTTTATCTGATGAGATTCCAATTTCTGCATCTTTGATATTTACCAATATTCTTTTATTTTTATACTCTATTTTATAAAAAACAGTTCCATTTTTAGGTGTAAATTTAAAAGCATTTGACAAAAGATTTATAATAATCTGTTGCAATCTAAGCTTATCACAAAGTATCTCTTTTGGTAGGGTCTTATCTATTTGTATATTGAAATATATATTTTTATCTTTTGATTGATTTATAAACATATCTGATATTTCATTAAATGTATCAATAGGATTAAATGATATTTTATCTATTTGGAGTTTTCCTGTCTCTATTTTTGAAAAATCTAAAATATCATTGATTATATTTTGTAGATGTTTACCAGATTTATCTACTATATTTAAGTACTCTAATGCTTTTTTGCTTTTAACTTCATCTTTTAAGATATCAATAAAACCCAATATAGAGTTCAAAGGTGTTCTTATCTCATGAGACATATTGGCTAAAAACTGCGACTTTGCACTATTTAATTTTAGTGCATTGTTTTTTTCCTCTTCTAGATTATACTCATTTGTCATATCTCTTGATATTCCAACAATACCAAATGTGATTCCATTTTCATCTTTTAGAGGTGATTTTGTAGTTAAAAGATATATATCACTACCATCTGGATATTTTACCCATTCGTAGTTTGTATTTGATGTACCCTGTTTTAACATCTTTGTATCCATGATTCTAAAAAGGTTTGCAATATCTTTTGAAAACAATTGATAATCATCTTTGCCTACTATCTCATCTTTTGATTTACCTGTAAACTTTTCAAACTCATTATTACAACCTATATATTTAAAATCAATATCTTTATAAAAAATAATATCACTAGTTGAATTTGTAACATTTTCCAATAACTCTTTTTGATCTTTTAATTGATGAGTTAAATCAAGATTGTAGTTATTTATTTTTTCTTTATCCTCTTTTAGTTCATTTGATGTGGTACTAACTAGATGTAATAATGCATTAAAAGTTGTATCTATTTTTTTAGATTCTTTTATGACTTGTTTTTTTGATGATATCTCTTTTGATTCACTAAGTGTTAAAAATGTAGTAGTGATATTAAGTATCTCAACTAATTTTTCAGAGTGTAGATATTCCCCATAAGTAAAAAAACCACAAAGTGGGGCTAGTTGATTTAACATCTCTAGTTCGTATTCTAAGTTCTTACCTAAAAATGCTTTCCTAGCACTACATGAATAAATAAATATAGTTTCTATTGGGTACTGTTTAAATATATTAAAATTATAATCTGATCGATCTTTTAGTACCTCAATATTTCCATCAAAAACCAAAGAACCATCATCTAGTTTTGCAATAGGAGCTCTTGCGATATTAACACCATTTCGTTTGAAAATAATCGGAAACTCTATACCAGATTCTGGTAAAAGTGTGGCTATATCTTCACCTAGATATTTTTTATAGAGTTCTACTATGTTGATATTATCAATTGTATAGACTATATTATCTTTTGATTTTGTTACTCTCATTTTTGTACCATTATATATACTTTTTTAATATATCAACTAGTTTTGTTATATTAAGTGGTTTGGCTAGATACTCATCCATACCGATATCCAAAAATCTCTCTTTATCCCCTTTTATAGCATTTGCTGTTAGTGCTATTATTGGGGTGTGTTTAGTGCTATTTTTTTTCTCAATTTTTCTGATCTGTCTTGTAGCTTCTATACCATTCATATTTGGCATATTTTCATCCATCAAAATTGTGTTGTAGCTATTTTGTTTGTACAGTTCCAAAGCTTCAATACCATCAGAAGCTAAATCAAAAGAGATATTAAGTCTACTTAAAAGAACTCCCATAAATTTTTGATTTGATATATTATCTTCTACTAAAAGTAGATTAAACTTTTTAAAATTCTCTTTTAGCTGTTCTTTATCATTTTGTTTTGAACTATTTTTTTCAATTGTTGATACTATATCAATAGGAAGTTCAAGGATAAATGTACTACCAACTTTAAGAGTACTTTCTACTTTGATATCCCCTCCCATCAGTTTTGCCAACTCTCTTGAGATAGACAATCCAAGACCTGTACCACCAAATTTTCTTGTTGTTGATTCATCTTCTTGTGTAAATGGTTTGAATATTTTTTTTATATTATTAGCATCAATACCTATACCTGTATCTTTGACTTTAAAAATCATTATCGATCTTTTTGTATCAAATCCTATATTTAATTCTACTTTACCATCTTTTTGTGTAAATTTAATAGCATTGCTTATTAGATTTAATGCTATTTGTTTAAATCTAGTGGGGTCTAGTTTTACAAAATCTGGGATATTTTTATCAAAAACCAATTTTATTTTTATATCTTTCTCTTTAGCTTTCTCATAAAATAATAATGAAATCTCTTTTATAAGTTTTTTTAAATCTATAGCTTTTGATTCAAACTCTATAATTCCACTCTCTATTTTACTAAAATCTAAAATATCATTAATAATATGAAGTAGTGAATCAGCTGAACTTTTTATAGTATCTAAGTATTCTTTATTTTGTTTATCTTTTTCATTTTCTTGAACGATATCTATAAAACCAAACATAGCATTTAGTGGTGTTCTTATCTCATGTGACATATTGGCTAAAAATTCTGATTTTGCTTTTGTTGCTTTTTCTAGCTCTAGTACTTTTTTCTTCAACTCTTTTGTTTTGTGATTTACATTTTTTTGTAGGTTTTTATTTGATGTTTCTAGTTCATTTGATGTGATATTTATCAAATGTGACAAGGCCATAATAGTCTTAGTATTTAAATCAATCTCTTCATTACACTCTATTTTATAACTTTTATCATCGCTATTAGTATCATTCTCACTCAATGCTAAAAGTGTCATTGTTTGATTTAAAAGTTCACATTTTTTTGCTTTAAAAAATTCTCCATAAGTGAAAAAACCACTTATAGGTTTGTTGTTTTTTGTAAACTTTACAAACTCCAAAGAAGCATTATTTTTTAAAAATCTTCGTCTTGCCATACAAGAGTATACAAATATTGATTCTATTGAATTCACACCTGCAAATTTACTTTGTTGGCTACTATTTACAAGGATAAGTTCTGCATTTCCAAATCCAAACTGTACTTTATCTCCTATATTTATATTTCCTGCAAATATAAGTGAGCCATCATCATTAGCACCCAATACAGCTCTTGCTATTTTTAATCCATCTCTTTTAATAATTAAAGGAAACTCTATACCTATTGCTGGTAATTTTGTAGCTGCATTATCACCTAAATAGTATTTGTATATATCATATGCTGGTTTGTCGTTTATTGTATATACTACATTATGTAATGAGTTTGTCACCTCCATAATAGGACCAGCACCTTGCCATCCAAAATGATATTCGTTGTATATTTGTAGTTCATCAGAATCTATAGCAACACCAACTGCACCTTTTGTTAATATATTTTTTTCATTAAAAACATATGTATCTTCAAACAAAGCACTATCACTAGCTAATCCACCAGCTACAATAACATCACTACTTATAGACTCAACACCTTTTAAAAACTCTTCACCGTTTGTATTAATACCATCAGAAAACAAAATTAACAGTTTTGTTTTAGGGGTGATTAATTTTTTTGCTATATTTGAACCAAGTTCAAAACTATTATTTGTATTATTAAACTCTACTTTTGTATCTAAAGTACTTTTTTCAAAAACAGAACAGCTTATAACAACATCTTTAGTAGTAACATTATCATCTAATATCTCACCATCAGTGGTACTACCTATTATTTTTGCATTTGGTAGTGTATACAGTATATCATCTATGATATCTTGAAGATTATTTTTAAATACAATAGATGAAAATATCTGTACAAGTATATTCTTTTTTTCATCAAGACCATTGCTAATAGCAAATTCTTGAAAAGTGTTTCTATCGTTGTAGTATGTATTAAATGTTTTCATATAGTATTGTACTTTTTTTAATCAACATATTTATCTTGTATCTCTAAAAAGATATCAAGATTTTCAAGAAATAGATTCATAAGATTTGGATCAAATTGTTGTCCTGATTCAACATTAAAAAGCTTTAATATCTTCTCTAAATCCCAAGCTTTTTTATAACATCTATCACTTCCTAGAGCATCAAATACATCACAAATTGCTGTTATTCTTCCATAGATATGTATCTCTTCACCACTTAAGCCATTTGGGTAGCCTTTGCCATCCCATCTTTCATGATGCTCCAAAGCAATATGTGAGGATGCTTTGAGTATTGGTCTTGATGAACCTTTTAGCATCTCATATCCTATACTAGAGTGGGTTTTCATAATCTCAAACTCATCTTTTGTTAATCTTGCTGGTTTGTTTAATATAGAATCAGGTATACCAACTTTTCCTATATCGTGCATAGGAGATGCCATCTTTATAAGCTCAGACTCCTCATCGCTTAGTCCATAGAGTTTGGCTAAAGTATATGAATACTCAGCTACTCTTTTTACATGATTTCCTGTCTCTTTACTTCTAGTTTCACCAATTGCACCCATAGTAAAGACTACCTCTTTTTGAGTATCTTCTATCTCTTGGCTTAGTTCAAGTATCTCTGTTATATCGTGCATAAGATGAAGATGCTCTATAGTTTCACCATTTAGATTAACTATTGGATATACGATTGTGTTTGTATAATATGGTTTACCACTTTTAGATATATTTTTAAATGTTATAGATATCACTTCATTTTTTTTAAGTTTTGTTTGCATATTTTTACAATCTTGTTGGGCTATATGTTTTTTATCTCTTAAACTAGAGCAGTTTTTACCTATAAGCTCATCTAGGTCAAAACCACTTATTTTACAAAACTCATCATTTGCAAAAGTTATGATATTATTAGTATCTGTTCTTAAAATAGCAGTTGATCTGTTCATACCATCTTCATATTGTTGTGAGAGATTTAGATTCTCTTTTAATGTTTTGCTAGTATCATCAAGCTCACACTGGAGTATCTCTTTGTATTTTTCTAATTCTGTGATATCGTGTCTTATACCCATATATTCAATAATTCTATTATTAGCATCTATTATAGGGATAATAACAGCTTCTACGATATAAAAACCACCATCTTTTATTTTGTTTTTTATTTTGCCACGCCATGTTTGTTTTTTTTGTATTGTAGACCACATATCTTTAAAAGTACTTTTTTCTGTACTAGGATCCCTTACTAGACTATGTGGTTTTCCTATTAATTCCTCTTTTGTATATCCAGATATTTTACAAAATTGCTCATTTACATATGTTATTATACCTTGTGGAGTTGTTTTAGATACTATTGTTGTATCATCAATAGCTTGTTTGTATTGTTCTAATAATTTATTTGATAGTTCTAACTCTTTTTTTTCATTTATTATTCTACAACTATGTTCTAGTATAGTATAAAATTTTTTTGGATTTATTGGTTTTTCAATAAAATGTGCAACCCTTAATTCAATAGCACGAATAAGATCATCTTTATTCTCAAGACCTGTAACCATAATAAATATTTGTCTATCATCTATCTCTCTGATTTTTTCAATAAGTGTAAACCCATCCATAATAGGCATCATCATATCTGTAAATATAATATCGTATCTATTTTTGCTGTATAGTTTTAATGCCTCTTGACCATTTGAAGCGTATGTTATATTGCTTATATTTGATTTTTTAAATAGGATTTTTGCAAAACTTACGATTGATTGTTCATCTTCTACATATAATATTGATATATCTTCCATTGTGTCCTCTGTTGAATAAACTACTTTATACTATACAATTATAGTATAAAATAGTTTGTGAAATGTGTTGGTTATAAATAAACGGTATCTATAAAATCTCTAAATAACTTAATATTTAATTTAGCTAGTCTCTAAACTTTAAATTATTATTTCACCATTGTTAGTTTCTCTTACTTTATCTATACCAAAACAGATATTTGCAAGTTTTCTTCCAGTGAGATTTTGATATAGTGATACTTGTTTTTTTATTGTTTTTAATTCATCTGAACTAAAAATAGTTTTATCAAAATCCTCTTCCATTTTTATAAATTTTAGTTCTATATAGTTTGATTTTCTTAAAACTTCTATATCCAGATGATCTAAAAGCTCTTGAATAATATATAATCTCTCATCATCTTCATCTAAGTCTTCACTATTTGCAATAATATCAAATATATCTGATATTGTTTTTGGTTCTGGATTTCTATTGTTTTTTATATATTGCTCATTGAATATTTTTTTATCAAACTCTTCTTGATGATTATAGTCTATTAGAAAAAGTAATATTGAAAGTTTTTTATCATTTAGGTGTGATACATTATTTTCTAACATATATAGTATAAAATTTGCGATTTTTGTGATATTTGGATTCAAAATAGTGACCTTTTTCGTTTTTTGCTATTTTATTAAAAAAGCACTTTAATATTAATAAATTCTTATACTATAGTGAATTTATTTGATCAATTGTGTAAGAAGTACCTAATATTTTATTAATCTGTTCTAATTGATATGGTGTAACAATCTCAACTTCAATCTCCTCTTTTGTATTTATACTGTAGTCAGTATTATTTACAGGTGCATATAGTAGTTTACCTTTTTCTACTCTATAGTATCCCTCATCACTATATGCCCAAGGTGTGTTGTACATTATTTTACCTTTGGATAAATTTATTTCGTAACTATAGCAAATCTTTTATTATAATTTGTCAATTTAGGAGTTTTATCTCTATAATTCAAGCAAGACTTCGTCGTGTCATTTAATCTTAAATAAAACTTATTAGAGGATTATGCTCTATTCAATACTATTCACAAAGTGCATCTAAAAGTATATTACTCAAAAAATCAATAGTATAATCCAAAACTTTATCACTATTATTTTCAAAATCATTTATACCATCTAGTTCTAAATGAGACATTTGAATAGAATAATATGTATTTACTGTTCCCATTATTAAACTTTTGAGTTCATAAAAATCAAGCTTTTTATATCTCTCTTTTAGATTAAGTTGTAGTACAATATTTTTTATATCTAACATCTCCTGTTTAAAATCATTTGCCATAGTGCTATCTACATTAGAACCTAAGTTTGCCATCTCTCTTAGTGATATAGATACTATTTGAGGATGCTCTTTTATTGTTTCTACAAATAGTTTTATATATTGTCTAAACTTTTCTTTTGGATTGATATCACTATTTATGATTTTATTGTTTTTTTCTCTATTTATATGGATTAAACTTGTCAATACCTCTTGATACAAACTTCTTTTATCTTTGTAGTGATAATATATAGTAGCTTTATTGACTTCAAGTTTTGCTGCTAATTTATTCATACTAACAGCATCATATCCATGAATAGAAAACTCTTGAGTAGCTATTTTTAATATATTAGATTTTGTCATTAAGTACCTTTTAAGCTTATTAAGTCCAAACTAACCGTTCGGTTAATGAAAGTATAATCTAATTTATATTAAAATCTCTTAAATAAAACTAACCACTCGATTAAAAGGAATTTGATGAAAAAATTATATTTAAGTGCTATGATACCTTTTTGTATATATGGTCAAAATTTAAATCAATTAATTGATGCTTCACTACAAAATCAAATAATACAATCTTCAACATACAATATTGAATCTACAAAGTTACAATACAAAAGTACACAAAACGCTTATTTGCCAAAGCTAACAGTAGGTGGATACTATAGTAACACAAATGAAGAAACGATGACTGTACCTGATAGTTCAATAGTTGCGTATGCAAATTTGAATTATGTAGTGTATGATGGTGGGGCAAAAGATCATAGATTTAAATCTTTTGAATCAACAATAAAAAGTACAGAGAAAAGTTTAAACTCTTTAAAAAATCAAATAGCTTTACAAGTAACAACATACTATTTTAACTACCTCTCATTAGTTTCACAAAAAGAGGCAAAACAAAAAGAGATAGAGACACTAAGCGCCCAACAAAAAAGACTACAAAAGTTTTTTGAAGTTGGTACTACTACAAGTGATGAGATTGATAAAATCGTATCAAGGGTACAAACAGCAAATGTAACCTTACATGAAATAGAGTTGCAAATCCAAACAATACTTCATAATCTTGAATATCTTACAGCAACTCAAGTTGATATATCAGATGGCTCTACTGTAAAAGAGTTTATTAGTAAAGAGAAACTATTAAGATCAGATATCATAGCATTAGAGCATCAAATGGACTCTATAAAACAAACAGCAAATGTAACAAATAGTAGTAACTACCCTACAATTAGCTTAGATAATACACTTTATTATTATGATATGAATTATGACAATGCAACTTACCAAAGTGCTACAATAGACTCTCAAAATATTTTTAAAATCAATTTTGCTTGGAAGTTATACGATTTTGGTTCAAGTAGTGATGCTTATAAAAGTGTTTATAAACAATATCAAGCTTTAAAATCAAGCTATGAGTATGAGAAAAACAAAGCAAGTGTTGATCTAAAACTTGCTTTAAAATCATACGATATAGCAAAGCTAAAGATAGCTTCTGCAAAAGCTGGACTCAAAGCTGCAAATAGTACCTACGAAACAATTGAAAAAAAATACAAAAATGGACTCGTAGAAAATGTAGCTTATTTAGAAGCTTTAAGTGAAAAATATGGTGCAATAAGTTTGTTAAAAGCAGCCCAGTTTGACCTAGAGATAAAAAAAGTAAATATCATCTATCATAGTGGTGAAAATATATGGGAGTATGTGAAGTGAAAAACTTAAGAAATTTTCTTTTTCTTAGCCTTGTATTTTTATTTGTTGCTTGTGATAGTAAAAGTGAAGTATCAACTACAAAACAAATAGAACAAATAAAAACAGTTAAAATATTGGATCTAAATTCAATAGACCCATTATTAAACTCAACACAATATCCAGCCCAGATATATCCATACAAAAATACAGTTATGGCTTTTGAGGTTTCTGGTAAAATAGTGAAGTTTAACTATAAAGTTTCAGATAAGTTAAAAAAAGGTGATATTATAGCCCAACTTGATGATGAGATATATAGATCAAATTTTGTATCTGCAAAAGCAAACTACAAAAAAGCAAAACTTGATTTTGATAGATATCAAACGCTCTACAAAACAAAAACAATATCAAAGAGTGATTTAGAAAAAGTAAAACAATCTTATGAAATAGCAAAATCAAACTACAATATAGCAAAAAAGAATTTTGAAAATACAAAATTAATAGCTGAATTTGATGGTGTATTAGCTCAAAAAAGTGTAGATGATTTTGCTAGAATAACAGCAAAACAGCCAATTGTAGTGTTGCAAGATAATAGTAAATTTAAAGTGAAATTTTATGTTCCAGAAAATGATATCATAAATTCAAATGAGAAAATAGATCTAAAAAAAATAGCAAATAAAGTAGATATCTTTGTAAGCATAGGTAAAAAAGATAAATATCGTGCAACACTATTAGATATATCTACAAAAGCAGAATCAATAACAAGAACATACGAAACAACAGTTTTAATAGAAAATCCAAAAAACAGAACAATACTACCTGGAATGACAGCAAAAGTTAAAGCTATAGATAAAAACAAAACAGAAGAAAATATTTTTGTACCATTTAATAGTCTCTTTACAGATAATAGCAAAAATAGTTTTGTATGGAAAATAGAGTCATAAAAACACAAATCACAACAAGAAGAGTTGAAAAAAATTTAATAGAAGTGATAAGTGGCTTAACTACAAGTGATAAAATAGTAACTTCTGGAGTGCATCTTTTAAAAGAGGGTCAAAAAGTAAAAGCATATAAAAAACTAGGCAACTAAAATGGATATTGTAAAATTTAGTCTAAAAAATCGACTTATAATATATGTACTAACAATATTAGCTATAGCTTATGGGGTGATTAGCTATAACAATATGGGAAAACTTGAAGACCCAGAGTTTACAATCAAAGATGCACTAGTGATCACAAACTATCCTGGTGCAGATGCTAGTGAGGTTGAAAAAGAGCTTACAAATAAGATAGAAGTCAACTATAATTAATGAAGGAGAAAACTAAAACCAAATAACTAGTTAAAGTGCTTCAGTTAGAAACACTTTTAATAGCTAAATTAAATCATGCCACAACTTCTTTTAGGTTGTAGTTTGTACTA
>JAYEJC010000176.1:0-33766 GCA_034660335.1 Campylobacterota bacterium | reverse complement strand
GGCTTAAACTCCTACTTAAAGCATATTTTACTACTTCATCATTTTTCTTTCTACACAATAGTACACCAATACTTGGGTTTTCATCTTCTCTTTTTATATCTCTATCCAGTGCTTCAAGATAAAATTCTAGTTGTCCTAAATGACTTGGTTTAAACTTACCTACTTTTAATTCAAATGCAACTAAACATTTTAAATCTCTATGATAAAAAAGTAAATCTATATAAAAGTCATCTTCTCCAACTTGTACACGGTACTCCTCACCTAAAAAAGCAAAACCTATCCCTAGTTCCAATATAAACTCTTTTAGTGAACTTACAAGTGCTTTTTGTAGATCTCTTTCTTTATGTTCTTGTGGTAAATTTAAAAAATCTAAAGCATAACTATCTCTAAATACATTATTTGTATCTTGAGGTAATTGTGTCATCACTGATGAGAGTTTTTTATTTGCTAGCATTGTTCTTTCAAATACCCCACTTTGTATTTGCCTTTCTAGCTCCCTTGATGAGTATTTACTTTTGATTGCAGTAAGGATATAAAACTCTCTTTCTTCTTCACTTTTTGATGATGATAGTATTAGTAGATTATTTGTCCATGTTAATTGTGTCAGCAGTGATGACACTTTTTTATTTTTATGATATGTTTCATAAAACTGCTTCATTCTCCATATGTTTCTTGCCGTAAATCCTTTGATATTTGGGTCTTGTAGTTTTATATAATGAGCCAACTCTTTAACCACACCTTTACCCCAATTTGCTTTTATAGTTTTTGTGGATATGTACTTGCCTATATCCCAGTATAGCTCTATAAGTGTACTGTTTACTTGAGCATAAGCTTTTTGCTTTGAAGTTTTTATAAGGTTTAAAACTTCATTGAATGTTGTAGTTTGTATATCCATCTTATTGCCTTTGTTTTTCATCATTATTAGTAGATTCTAACTCTTGTAGTTCACGATTAAGTTGGAAGTTCTGTTTTTATAATCAAAATCATTTCCTTATAGTGTTGCAATCTAATATCTGTAATAAACTTTGATTTTATAATATTTTTCATTTATTGACATTTCCTTGTATTTTATATATAATCATACCACGACATCCAGTAAGTCTTTGACCTTTTGAGTCAAAGCTTGGATTTTTTATTGTCATCAAACACTAAACACCCTCAACAATTTTTATCTCTTCATCACTTAATCCATACAACTTATAAACCATACTATCAATCTCATTTATAGATTGTTCAATACTATTTTCAAGTTTTTCTATCTCTTCTTTTATCTCTATTTTTTCAATAGCATTTAAACTATCAAAATGTTTTTTATACTTTTTTATAGTTTCTTTTGAAGTTAAGATATTATCAACTAAATTTATAAAAGGTTGTTGTTTTTCTGTGGCAATTTCAGGAATAGGTATTTGTTCGACATACGCCTTTGCTCCAATATTAGGAGGTGACGATACAAATTTTATATAATAATTAGAAACTTTTGAATTTAATATAGATAATATATATTTTAAATTTTTTCCTGTCATCATAAAACTGCTATTTAATAATAATAGTTCTTTTTCTATATAACTAAATTGTAGTTTATCAGTAACGAAATTCCAAATAAGCTTTTCTTTTAAAAACTCATTAAAATGACCCTTCGCAGGACGATATAAAGAATACCAATTCATCTTCCCTTCCTTAACTTCCTTTTTCTTATCTAAATCTTTTTTATGTAATTCAAGATAGTCTTTAATTGAAGTGTATTTTGTTAAATCAATTGTGTCATTTATATAAATAATATTATTTTGAGTGATATTTAGTGCATAAGGATTTATTTCTTTCCCCAACGCAATAGGAAATATAATTTGTTTAGCATTTATATCATTTTTTATCAATTCTTCTTTAAGTTTATTGGAAATAATAAATACCTTATTATTTCCAGTTTGAAGTCCTCTAAAAATTTTAATATCCCATTTCTTTAACAATAAACCATTATTTTCTATTTTTATTTTTAAATCAAATTCATTTTTTCCTATAAAGCTAAAAGCATTTTTATTTAAGGTTGGCTGTTCTATTTCACTAAAATCAATTAAGTTAGTATCTATTAATTTAAAAATATGATTTTCGATAAAATTCTTTTTAAAAATAGTTATAGCACTTTCTACCATAGCGTCTTCAAAAATTTTAATTCCTTCAAAATCAACTATTTGTTCGATTGAAGTATTCGTTAAAATATATTCTCTTAATTTCTCTCCATATTTAGCCCTAAAAAACTTACTTGAACATATATATCCCTTTAATCCATTTGGTTTTAACATTTTGATACCAAGTTCATAAAAATAAACAAATAAATCAGCAGTTCCCACAAATGTTTTATATATTAACTGTAAATTAGGTTTTAAGTCAGAAAATATTTCACTTCGGACATAGGGAGGATTACCAATAACAATATCAAAACTTCCCTCTTCAAAAGGCATATCAAGTAAAGAATTAGCACAAAGTATCTTATCTGCTAACTTTGTAAGTGGTCTTCCTTTTTTAGCAGTCCTTAACCATAAAGAAAGTTTGGCTATCTCTGTTGCGTCCTCATTTATATCTACACCATAAAGGTTATTTTCTAAAACACTCTCTTCAACTGTATAAGAAGCAAAAAGGTCACCCATAAGTGCTAAATCATTTTGTAAGTTTGTATGCTCACGAATCAAAAATTCTAAAGCTTGATTTAAAAATGCACCACTACCACAAGCAGGGTCTAGAATCTTAAGATTAAAAAGCCAATTTTTATAAGTTTCAAGATTGTCTTTTGTTTGTTGCTCTTTTTTTGTTAGTTTTTTTAAGTTTTTTGGTGAGACTAAAGTCTCACTTCCAATATGGAGTTCTTCCCTTTTTTCAATACACATCTTTCCAAGGGTATTATCTACTATATATTTTGTGATATAAGGAGGGGTATAAAATACACCATCTTTTTTTCTTTTTGTTTTTGTCTTATCAAAATCTGTATTATCAATATTTGACTGTATCTCTTCTAAGTCTGTTAAGGACTGTTCAAATATATGCCCTAATATATTTACAGATACTTCACTAAGAAAGTCATAATCACTTAACTTTTGAGCCTCAATATCTAAAATATCATTGTCAATTATTAGATTATCAAGTGTTGTATCATTAGCAAATAATCCACCATTGTATTTTGGTATATCTAACTTACTATTTCCTTCATTGATAGCATTGAAATAAAACTTATAGATATCATATAGTTTATAGTCTGTAAATTTCTGATTGTTAAACTCTTCTCGTATCTCTTTGATTGTGTTAGCAGATAATAGTCCTCTATCTTCTGCAAATAATATAAAGATAATCCTATCACATAGTTTTTGTGTAAGTCTAAGCAGTATTGACTTTTCAATATCACTATTATTTTTTACTATATTTTCAAACAGATGATTTCTAAAGGCTGAAAAGTCTTTGTATAGTTCTTTTGATATCTCTGCTTCAAAGTTGGCTGTTTTTTCTTTTAGTTTTAAAGGTGTTTTATCTTTGATAGACTCAAATGATAATAGCAAATGAAGTTTTTTAAAATCTTCATAGTCAAGGTTAAACAAACTAAACTTCTCATAAGAGGTGCTTTTATCAAAATAAAATCTAAGCTCATCAAAGTTTGATATTATCACATATTTAGCATTTGAGTGTTGTGTAAGATACCAAAAGGCTTGTTGTTGAACTTTGTCAAGATTTTTTGTATTTTGCCCTTTTAGTTCTATTATCCCTACAACTTTATCATCAAGATATATAACTCCATCTGCTTTTTTGCTATCTGTTTCATTTTTCTTTTCTCTTTCAAGATTGAAGTCATTTGGATTGGTGCTATCAAGTGTATAACCTAAGCAGTTTTCAAAAATATCTTTTAAAAATCCCTCTTGATATTTTTCCTCTTTAACACCTTTGATAAAGTCAATTTTCTCTTTATATTTTTGATACTGAGCAAATCTTACTGCTACAAGAGCCTCATCTTGACTAAAACTTTTTAAAACTGAATTTTGAAACATTGACATAAAATATAATACCTTTTAAAATTGTTATAAATAGATATTATTTTATCTAAATGTAGCAAAAAAATAAACATTAAATCATTCATTGGATTAATATATGGCTAGAAATAAGCTAGAAATTTATAATATATCAACTCTTTTTAAGACCTCTCCTCATAGCCTCAATCAAGTGTTTATCAGCCTTTGTGTTAGTAAATAGTTCAAATGCAATAACCCCTTGATACAAAAGCATATCTTCCCCATCTTTATATCTTAAGCCAGTCTCTTTTGCTTTTTTTAAAAATGGTGTCATTTTTCCATAGATACAGTCAATTGCAAATGAACTATTATCTAAAATACTATCTAAAATATCTATTGGTGTTGGATAATTTTCATCTTTGAGTCCAGCACTTGTTGAATTGACTACAAGATCATAACTATTTGATTTATAACTATCCCAATCATAAGTATCACAACCTAGCTCTTTAAAAAACTGTAGTCTAGCTTCACTTCTGTTTACTACTGTTGTTTTTATACCAGCTTCTTTAAAAGCAACTGCAATTGCTTTTGCAGTTCCTCCAGCACCAAGTATCACAGCAGTTTTTATATCTCCAAACTCCTCAATAGCTTTCATAAATCCAGGTGCATCAGTGTTGTAAGCTATCACTTTACCATCTTCATTTATATATGTATTTACTGCACCTATTTGTTTTGCTAATCCCCTAACCTCATCTGCTTTTTTAAAAGCATTTTCTTTATGTGGTACTGTTATATTTGCACCTTGTAAATTTTGTTCTAAAAAAATATCTTTGATTTTATCGCCATCATCTAAGTGTGTCTTAGAATACTGCCCATCAAAATTGATATACTTTAAGCCACTATTTTGCATTTGTGGTGATTTTGAATGTGATACTGGATTTCCAAATATTGTAAACTTTTTTTTCATTTTAATTTTCCTAGTAATAAATTTGTCCAATTTGTCTCTTTTTTTATAGGTTTTACCACCTCTTCTAGCTCTTCCTCAGAGCTGGTCTCTTGATTTATCTCTTCTGCTACTAAGTTGTTTTCTTTGGTATCACTATTTTCATCAACAGTTTGTATATCAATCTTATCGCTATCATTTATCTCTTCAACCGAAGATATCAAGTCATCTCTATAAAGCATAACAAATTTTTGAAATAGTTCAAACTCCACAAACTTCTCATATTTTCCAGGATACTTTAAATATCTATTTTCAATAAGTTTACTATATACTTTTGTTAGATCATAATCTTCATCATAATACTTAGCTATTTTATTTGCATCCCTTACTAATATATTTATAGACACAAACTCTTTGTACTCAAGAGGTGCTATTTTTGTAAGTATTCTTGTATAGTTTCTTTTTTGTATCTCAATATTTTCTAGTTCTATTATATTTTCTATCTGTTTTTGTAAAGGGACTAAATCCTCTAGCCATTTTAAGATATTTGCTTTTTGTTTATTTGCAACTGCTTCATATGCACCTTTTCCAGTATATGAAAAAGTATTGTTTTTTATTTGGTTACTTATAGTGGATAATTTTTTCATACACTATTTTACACAAAAATTCTTTAATAATTCTCATATTTGTGATATAATATACTTATGAATACAAACAACTTTAAAATATTAGACCTTGATGATAGTATAATATCAAATTTAACATCACTTGGTTTTAATAATATGACACAAATACAAGAAAAAAGTTTACCTTTTATTTTAAAAGGTGATGATGTGATTGCAAAAGCAAAAACAGGAAGTGGAAAAACAGTATCTTTTGGATTAGGTGTATTAAACAATCTCGATGAAAAAAGATTTAGGATACAAGCTATGGTTTTATGTCCTACTAGAGAATTAGCATCTCAAGTAGCTGACACATTAAGAAAACTTGCAAGATACAAACACAATATAAAAATTTTGACACTAACAGGTGGTCTTCCATACAAACCACAAGTTCATTCATTAACTCATCAGGCTCATATAATAGTAGGAACACCAGGAAGAGTACTAAAACATCTTCAAGAAAATAACTTCAACCCAGATGATATCAATACTTTGGTATTTGATGAAGCTGATAGGATGCTTGATATGGGTTTTACAGAAGATATAGAAGCTATTGTTGAGTATATACCAAATCAGAGACAAACTATGCTTTTTTCTGCAACATATCCAGATACAATTGAACAACTTTCAAATAACTTTTTAAATAATCCTAAAACAATAGAAGTAGTATCTACACATGATGACAATACCATCACACAAGAGTTTTATCAAGTAGAAAGCTCTTTGAAAAATAGTATTTTACAAAATATCTTAAATAATCAATATAAGACTATAATAATATTTTGTAATACAAAAATACAATGTGATGATTTAGCTGATTATTTAGAAGATAGTTATGAATTAGAACCACTTGTATTACATAGTGATATGGAACAAAAATATAGAGATGAAACTTTAATATTATTTGCTAATAAAAGTTTCCCTATTTTAATTGCAACTGATGTTGCATCAAGAGGTTTGGATATAGATAATGTTGATTTGGTTATCAACTATGATTTACCGCATGATTTAGAAGTATATACACATCGTATAGGTAGAACTGCTCGTGCTGGAAAAAGTGGAAAAGCTGTTAGTTTTATAGATGACTTTTACTATTTAGATGAACTTAATGAGTTTCTAAATAAAAAGTTCAAAATAACACAAACACCAATTACAAATCATACACCAATAGAACTAAAAAGTGAGTTTTCGACACTATATATAAGTGGAGGAAAAAAAGACAAACTAAGAGCTGGGGATATTTTAGGTGTTTTAACAGCAGGGATTGGATTAGCAAAAGAACAAATAGGAAAAATTGATATCCTAGCAAAATGTTCATATGTAGCTATAAAAAATGATGTTTATGAGAAAGCGTTAAATGAATTAAATAATAGAAAAATAAAAAATAAGTATTTTAGAGTATATAGAAGATAAGCTATCTTCTTACTACTCTTTTAACAACTTGATTGTAAAAACTGCCCATCCATTATCATTATGTGCTGATATTTCACCATTTAGTTTAGTTTCTACAATTGTTTTTGACATATCAAGCCCTATACCTGTACCATCACCACCTTTTTTTGTAGTAAATCTTTTATCAAAAATTTTATCCAAAATATCTTCTGGTATACCACCACCATTGTCAGATATCTCTATTACAGAATATTTACCATCAGGAAAAGTACTTAGCTTGACTTTTGGATCTTCTATCTTTTTTTCTAGAAGTATATCTATAGCATTTTTAACTATATTTAATATAACTTGCATAAGTAAACCAACTGAAAGATTAACACTATTTGTACAGCTATATTTTTGAACCAACTTTATTTTTTTCTTTTCAAGAATAGGTTTAATAATACTCAATGACTTTTTAATTAATTGTTCTGAATTCATCTTTTCTAGTTTTATATTTGAACTAAATAGATCTCTAAAATCTTGTATTGTAGAGTTTAAATGATCAGTATAAGATAATATATTTTCAAATGAACTATCAAGAATATCATCACTTAAAATACCTGTTTCTTTATATACTTGCAAAGATGAAGTTGTAGATGTAATAGCACTCAATGGTTGTCTCCATTGATGAATAATCATCTCCATCATCTCACCTAGCTGTATTTGACTTTGCATAATTTGTAGCATTGAGTCTTTTTCAATATTTTTTTCAATCTCTTTACTTACTTCATCTTCTAAATTTGAGTTTAACTCCTCTAGTTCTTTTGTTGTTCTTTCTATAAGATTTGATAATGCTTGTGTTCTATGCAAACTAGTATCATTTACATGAGGTGGATTATGACTAAATATATTTGGAGTAACCGCTTCTATTATGTTTAGTGACTCAGATATTGCTACTATTGTCATAGTTTGATTTAAAAGCTGAGAGTTGCAACTATTGTTTTTACAATTATGATAAAATTCACCATAGGTAAAAAATCCACTAATAGGTGCTATCTCTTTCATTGGCAATATCTCAAGATTTATATCATCTTGTAACAAAGCTCGTCTAGCCATACAAGAATATATAAAAATAGACTCAACAGGATTCTCTATAATATTTTTTATATTATCAACACCTTTATTTATAATCATCTGAACATCACCATGCCCAAATTGAACTACACTACCCTCAGGTATATTACCAGCAAAACTCAAACTACCATCATCATGTTTTGTTAAAACTGATCTTGCTATAACCACACCATCTTTTTTAATAACAAGCGGAAACTCAATACCAATAGCAGGTAAAAGCCTAGAGATATCATCTCCTAAATAGTGTGTATAAAAGTCCACAGGTGTCATACCACCTATTTTATAGACTCTATTTTTTATAGATTCTTCAACAATATGTTTTTTACCTACTGATTCCCAATTAAAACTATAATCTGTATTTACATTTAAATCTTTGTTATAAAAACCAGCAGCTACTGCTCCACAATTTAAAATCCCATCTTGAGTAAAAACAAATGTCTCAACAAATTTTTCATAATCACCAGCTAAACCACCAGAAACGACTAAAGAATCATTAATACTAGATATTCCATTTAAGTACTCTTCACCATTTGTATTCAAACCATCTGCAAAAGATATCATTAGTTTTAAATCATCTGATTGATTATCTGGAAAGGAGTTTATTATATCTTTTCCTGTTTCAAAGCTATCTTTTCCTGCATTTATTATTTTTGTTACTATTTTAGTATTTTGAAAAACACTAAAAGATATAACTGTGGAGTTTGTAAGTGAACCATTATTTGATATTTCACCACATGTTGTACTTCCTAATATATTAGCTTTTGGCAAAGTTTTCAGTATATTATTGATCAAACTCTTAATAAACTCTTCATCGTGAACAGCAGTAAAAATTTGAACTAAAACATTATCTTCAGATCTTAAACTATGATCTTCGATAAAACTATCTATTTGTTCATTTGATTCGTATTCTATTGTTAATGTTTTCATTTGTAACTTTTTTGTAATATTTTGTACTAGTTTATTCCAATTCTACTTAAAGTTATGTAAATTTTATATTTTTTTTAGTTACAATACTGTTATAATAAAAAAGGTACACAATATGGCAAAAGCAAAAGAACATAGTTTTGACATATCAGCAAAGCTAGATATGCAAGAGATGAAAAATGCAATTATACAAGCTCAAAAAGAGGTTGATAATAGATATGATTTTAAAGGTATGACAAAAGAGATAGATTTAAATATGGGTGCAAAAGTTTTAACTTTGGTAAGCTCTAGTGATAATAAAGTTGATGCAATGAAAGATATACTTATATCTAAAATGAATAAAAGAGGCGTATCTATCAACTCTCTTGAAGAGTTAAAAGCAGAAGATGCTAGTGGAAATAACAGAAAATTTTCATATAAAATAGTCGATACAATAGAAGCCCCCGAAGCCAAAATCATTCAACAAGAGATAAAAAGTTTAAAACTAAAAGTTACAGCAGCAAATCAAGGTGAAGAGATAAGAGTAAGTGGAAAAAATCTTGATGACTTACAAAAAGTTATGAAACACCTTAAAACTTTAGAAGATTTAAAAGCTCCTTTAGTTTTTGATAATTTTAGATAAATCTATCATATGAACATAGCAAAAAACATATCAGACTTGGTTGGAAATACACCTATTATTCAACTTAATAATATAAACAAAAACATCTATGCTAAATGTGAATTTATGAACCCTACAAGTTCAGTAAAAGATAGAATAGCTTCAAATATGATAAAAGAAGCACTACAAAATGGTATCATAAATAAAAATACACATATAATAGAACCTACAAGTGGAAATACAGGAGTAGGACTAGCTAGCCAATGTGCTTCAATGGGTATAAAACTAACACTAACTATGCCTGAATCTATGAGTATAGAAAGAAGAAAACTAATGGGTATATTTGGTGCTAATATCGTACTAACACCTGCTTCTTTAGGTATGAATGGAGCTATTTCAAAAGCAAAAGATATAAAAAACAATGAAAAAAATGCAATTATCTTAGATCAATTTTCAAATCCAAACAATCCAAAATCACATGAAAAAACTACTGCTTTAGAGATTTTAGAAGATATGGATAATGATATAGATATTTTTGTAGCTTCTGTTGGTACAGGTGGTACTTTAAGTGGTATATCTAAAATTTTAAAACAAAAAATACCAAATATAAAAATAATAGCAATTGAGCCATCAAACAGTGCTGTTTTAAGTGGAGAAGCTGCAGGACCTCACAAAATCCAAGGTATTGGTGCTGGTTTTATACCAAAAACTCTAAACCAAGATAGTTATGATGAGATAATCACTATTTCAGATGAAGATGCAATAAATACAGCAAAATTGTTAGCCAAAAAAGAGGGTCTTTTAGTAGGTATTTCAGCTGGTGCTAATGTTTATGTAGCAAATCAACTAGCAAAAAAATATAATCAAAAAGTAGTTACAATACTTTGTGACACAGCTGAGCGATACCTAAGTACAGAGCTTTTTGACTTTGAGTAAGATTTAGATATAATACCAAAGAATCTAAAGAAATGGAAATATTTACTAAATGAATAAAACTACACTAGAAAAGCTAGACCTTGTTTTTGATGCTGAATTTTATGATAGATGTGATCAATACATAAAACTTTTACAACAATGGGGAAAAATACATAATCTTACTGCATCATTAAAAACAGAAGAGATTGAACAAAATATAATCGATAGTATATATCCTATGAGATTTTTAAATCAATTTGATTCACTTGCTGATATAGGAACTGGTGCTGGATATCCAGGTATGTTAATAGCAATTGCAAATCCTACTAAAAAAGTTGTATTAATTGAACCTAGAGCAAAAAGAGTTGCATTTTTAAACTTTGTTAAAAGTGCATTAAAGCTTCAAAATGTAGAGATTGTTAAAGATAGAGTAGAAAATATAAATTCTGAAGATTTTGATATCATCACAAGTAGAGCTGTATCAAATACCACCCTACTTTTAAATCTTACAAAAAATATATCAACAGAAAAAACAGAATATCTTTTTTATAAAGGTAGCTTATGTGATCAAGAGATAGAAGATGCTAAAGTAAAAAACTATGAGATATTTAAATATGGTGAACATAGAAACTACTTGTATATAAAAAGAGAAGGTTGATGTATGATATTTAAAATTTTAACTATCTGTATTGTTTTATTTTTAGTTTATATAGTTTTTTTTAAAAAAGCTAGAGAAAAAAAGATAAAAAAACAAGATAAAAACAATGAACAAATATCAGATATAATGGATGCATGTCCAACATGTGGTACTTATGTATCAAAAGATGATGCTATTTTAAGCAATGGCAAATACTATTGTAGCCAAGAGTGTCTACCAAAATAAAAGAAATAAAATGATAATAATAGGTGATAAATATATACCATATAACTTAATAGAAAAAGTAACAGATATAGAGTCGATAAATTTTACAAAAACAAATTCAACTATCTCTTTTAAATTTGATAAAGAGATAATGTCTTATTCTATGAATAATAATATTAATTATATAGTCAAAATAACATCTATAAAAGAAGCTATATATGCAAATAGTATGAATGCATCTTATTTAATATGCAAAAAAAACCTAGCAAAAACTATTCAAAATATTGCAGAGAACTATCTATTTGACACAAAAGTCTTAGTCCAAATAAAAGATGAAGATGAGATTGAAGAGTTGGCTCTTTTAGGTATTGATGGGGTGATATATTTATAATATATTGTTGATAGCTTCTTCTGTTTTAATAGCTTGATAGTGTTCTTTGACATCATGACATCTTACTATTGAAGCACCTTTTTTTAAACTATTAAGATGTATAGCTAATGTACCTGCTAATCTATCTTCTGTTTTTGTTGGTATAATTTTATCTATCATAGATTTTCTACTTGCTGCTATTAAAACTTCATATCCAAAATGTAAAAAATGCTCCATATTATTTAATAATACCAAATTGTGTTCAAGCTCTTTTCCAAAACCTATACCAACATCCAATATAATATTTTTGATTTGGAATTTTTCTGCTTTTTCTATTCTTTCTTTAAAAAATATATCAATTTCATGGATAATATCATCATAAACAACATCATTTTGCATAGTTTTTGGCTTACCTTTCATATGCATAATCACTATTGTGGCTCCATACTGTGCTACTAATTTGGCGATATCATCATTTTGTAATCCTGTGATATCATTTACAATTATAAATCTACTTTTTAGTGCATACTCTACAACCATAGGACTATAGCTATCTATACTAAAATCTACTTTTTTATATAATTCATTTTTTTTTATAGCATCACATATAGGCTTTATTCTAGCTAACTCCTCCTCTTGACTCACTTCATCACTTCCAGGACGGCTAGATACCCCACCTATATCAATAATATCTGCACCATCTTTTATCATTGACTCAATTTTTAATATTGCATCTTGATTTTTAAAACGACTACCTTGAAAAAAGCTATCATCATTTGCATTTATTATCCCCATAATCTGTTTTTTTTGATTATGTTTTTTTGTAAATGATTTTAATTCATATGCTATAGTTTTCAAACCAAATGGCTGTGCTAGCTCTTTTTTTGATAATATCTCAAAATGTTTTGTAGTACCAATTAGTACACAATCGACATATTTATCTTTTGCCAAAATCGTACCAATTGGTACAGCTAAATCAGCCCCAATAGATAAAGCATCTTGTTTTAAGATATTTGCAGCCCCAACATGCAAATCTTTTATAAAAAGATGATGAATATCTGATTTTTTTGCCATTATTTTAGCACCTAAATCATCTGAACCTATTTTTTGAAATAGTTTTTTATAATCGTTTGATGATATTTTGTAGAAATACATATTATCTTTTAATCGTTAGTGATAAAAGTATTGTAGTCAATACATTTAATGGTCTTGAGTTTAACTCCAACAACTTCATAGATCTACTAAGTATATCTAATTGTTTTTGATTTAATTTTATATTGTTCTTATTAGCACTATATAAAATTGATTCGATTATCTCTTTTGCTTCACTTTTTGATACTCTTTGATGTTGTTTGATAAAACTGTAAGTATTTTTTAAATCAAGCCTCGAAAGATCCAAACTAAATTCATCTATATATTTTTTTGTTTTTAAATATTTCACTTGCACGCGTGAGATTATAGTTGGTAAAATAGAGTTTTTTGATATTGTAAAAATTAAAAATATAATATTTTTAGGTGGCTCTTCAAGTACTTTTAAGAGTGCATTTTGAGCTTCAATTCTAAAAGCACTCCCACAAAGCACTATATATTTTGTAGAACTTGAAGCTATATATGCCTCTTTTATTGTTTTTTGTGCTTGTTTTATCTGAAACTCACTTTTACCCTCTTCCTCATTTTCAATAATTCTAAGTGAGTGCTTAGATAAGGGCTGAAGTATCTCATCACGAGATTTTTCTATATCATTTACAATATATAGTGTAGATTTTTCAAACATATTATTTCAATACATCAACTTCTGCAAATAAAACACTACTTAAAGTTTTATCAAATAATCTATACATCTGCAATAGTTTCATATCCAAAGATTCATCATTGCTTCTTAATACAAAACTATTTGGTAGCTCCTCATCCATTATCCATAAAAGTGGTTTATGGGAAAATTTTGCTAAAGTTGCTCGTGTACTTTGACTTTTTCCAATATACCAAAAAAAATAACCTTTTGGAAATGATATATCAAGCATATCTTTAATAAGTTCGATATCATTTTCTGTTTTTATATTATCAATATTAGAATTAAAAGCATTAAAATCATAAAATGGTAAAAGTGGTCTACCATTTTTTGGTTTATTTATATTTGATAATATATATTGCATATACCATTCATAATTTTTATCGCTTATAATTAAAACAGATTTCTCTTTTTCTATTAAGTTTGTGATCGACTGAGATATCAAAGGTGTCCAGTCATATTTTCTCTCTTCAAGCCAAGATCCCAAAAGATTATCATGGCGAATTGTATCAACAGTCCAATTTATAAATTCTTGCAAATTAGTATAGCCTACTTATCTAATTCATAAGCATCATGCAAAGATCTTACAGCAAGTTCTGCATATTTTTCTTCAATTATCATAGATATTTTAATCTCACTTGTACTTATTATTCTTATATTAATATTACTGTTTGCTAGTGCATTAAAGGCTTTACTAGCTACGCCAGTATGTGACTTCATTCCAACACCTACAATTGAAACTTTACAAATAGCATCATTATAGTCTATACTTTTTGTATCTTTTTGAAATTGTTCCATTACATTTTTTGTAGCTTCTAAATCAGTAGTTGGTACAGTAAAATCTAAATTTGTAAGACTATCAATACCTACAGTTTGCACAATCATATCTACATTGATATTAGCATCAGCAAGTGCTGTAAAAATAGATGAGGCAATTCCAGGCTTATCAACTACTCCATACATACCAACTCTTACTTGATTTCTATCTAGTGCTATTCCACTTAATACTGGTTGTTCCATAATTTCTTCCTTTGTTCCTTCTTGTGTAATTAATGTACCTTCAATTTCTGGTGTGAAGCTACTTCGTGATACTAAATTTACATTTAGTTTTTTTGCCATCTCTACACTTCTATTTTGCAAAACTTTTGCACCAAGAGAAGCTAACTCCAACATCTCATCATAAGATATTTTTTCAAGTTTTTTTGCTTTTGGTTCAATTCTAGGATCAGTTGTGTAGATACCATCAACATCTGTATAAATTTCACAAACATCAGCCTCTAAAGCACCAGCTAGTGCAACAGCGGTTAAGTCACTTCCACCACGACCTAGAGTAGTGACTCTTTGATTTTCTATACTTACACCTTGAAAACCAGCAACTATAATAATCTTTCCACTCAAGATAGCTTCTTTCATATTATTTGTATCTATAGATTCTATTCTAGCTTTTGTATGTACACTATTTGTAACAATTCCAGCTTCTCTACCACTCATTGATGTTGCTTCATACCCATCATTATTTAATGCAATTGATAATAATGCAGAAGTTACACGCTCACCAGAACTCAAAAGCATATCTAGTTCAGTCTCTATAGCTCTTTTACTAAAATGTTCAGCATATTCTAAAAGCTTATTTGTTTCCCCACTCATTGCACTTACAACTGCAACAATATCATCACCATCATCTCGCATTTTTTTTATTATTTTTGCGACATTGTCTATTCTTTCTAAAGTACCTACACTAGTACCACCAAATTTTAATACTTTTAACATTTTAAATAACTCTCCATTTTATATATAACCCTCTTTTTTAAAATACTTTAAGACTTTTTTATATACAGTTCTTTTAAAAAATGTGATATACTCATTTAAACTTTCACTTTTCACAAACTTATAATCACTAAACTCTGGGATATCTGTATTGATATCTATTTTTGCACCTTTTTTTAATTTAACTAAAAAATATTTTTGTGTTTGTCCATCATATGGTGCCATTCTATGAGCTACTGCAGGTGGAAAGTCATAGCTAACCCACTGAGGATACTCAGCAACAATATCAACACTATTGGTACCTATCTCCTCTTTTAGCTCTCTAAACAATGCTTTTTTTGGTGTTTCACCCTCATCTATTCCACCTTGTGGAAACTGCCATGCATCTTCTACATCAAGTCTTGATGCAATAAAAATTTCACATTGTGCTGGATAAGATGGTGATAAAACAATTGCAGCGACATTTGGTCTATAATTTTTTGTTGTTTTATCTTTCATTAGATAGCTTACCTTATTTTCTATATTTATAGGAATTTTCTTCTTTATTATAGTGTAAATTATACAAAAATGATACTTCAAACATCCTTTTAAATAGTAAAAATCAATTATTTAAAAAGGTGCTTTTCCTGTCCACTTCCTTATTAAAGCTATCTCATCTTTACTTAGTTTTGCCTCTTCATGTAAAGATAAATAACTAGGAAGTGGCATAGCAGCAGCTACTGTTCTGTAGATACCTTTTAGTTTATCATCTTTTTGTTGCTCTGAATAATTATTCCATTCAGAAAAATTCAACCACTTTCTACCTAAATCAATATGACCTTTAATAAAAAAAGATGCTGGTGCTATAGCTGAATAAAATGGTATTCTTACCTCATTTGAATGACAATCATAACATGACCTTTTAAAAATAGCCATCACTTCAGTAGGTGCTGATATCTCTAAGCTCTTTGGTGTAGATTTATTTTCAATTTTTGCAGGAATAAACTGCATCGCTATAAACAAAGCTAATATAATATATAGTGTATTTTTCATATTATTGTCCAAAAAAAAGTGAATATGGTCGATTTAAATCATCGATAAAACCATCAACTGATATATGTCTACTTTTTCTTAAAAACTCTTTTCCTTCAAAAAACACTACAATTGTTGGCATAGAAAATACTCCCATCTCTGCAGCTGTATTTTTAAACTCTGTAGCACTTATATATAGCTGCTTTAGTTTTGGATAATTTAAACTAACTGCTGATTTTATTTTTGGTGATAACACAGTGCATACCCCACAATTCTCACCACTAAAATATATCATAACAGCATCATTATCACTTATATTTTTTTTTAATTCTTCTATATTCATTACAAACTCTTTATTGTATTTTATATGATAACTCAAATTTTTCTATTTTCATTGGAGTTTCAAGTTTTTTAGCACTTGCTATTAGATCTTTTTTTACTTTTTTTGAAAACTTTAAAAAATCACTTTTTTTACTTTTTGCAAGTTTCATTCTTGTACTATTTATAACTTTTTGTGGATCTACTGCACGCCCTTTTTTATAAATACCAAAATGCAAGTGTGGTCCAGTACTTCTACCTGTAGAGCCTACTCTACCTATAAATGTACCCTGTTTTACATATGAGCCTACTTTTATTCTTTTGCTATAACTATTTAGATGTCCATATAACGACTTATATCCATTTTTATGTCTTATCATAATAGTTTTGCCATATCCACCTTTTCTACCTTTGTGAATAATCTTTCCATCTGCAGTTGCATAGACTTTTCTACCTGTAGGTGCTGCATAATCAACACCTAAATGTGCTCTATATTTTTTTAATATAGGATGATATCTTTTGTATGTAAATTTACTTGATATTCTTTTATATGATAAAGGTACTTTAAAAAATACATTTGTTAGACTTTTTGCTTTATTATCATAATATCTATTATCTTTTGGATTTTGAAAAATATAATGGTTTTTTCCTCTTAATTCAACAAATGAACCTAAAATTACAGGTGTACCAAAATATCTACCTAAACGGATTTTTTGTTTGAATTGTATAGATATGATATCACCTTTTTGAAGCCTTTTGAAGTTGATAGTTTTTTTAAATGCCAATAAAAATTCATTTGCTAAAGATTTATTTCCTGTCACTCTTCTAATATCATCGTATGGTGATTTTTCTATAGGTATAGCTATAGTTTGAAATGTCTCTTCAAATTCAATAGGGATAATATCTAAAACAAACTCATTATTTTCATCTTTAAAAATATGCAACTGCATCTCTTCACTAATAGGTATTAAAGCTTGCTCTAGTTTGTTTGATTTATCATACATAACTTGAAACAACACCCCAGCATAAATTTCACTACAAAGCTCTTTGTCTGTTTTAGATAGATTAAAATATATATCTTTGTTTATATTGTGTTTTTTTAAAAAAGTAAGTAAGCTCTCACCTTTCCACCATATATCTTCTTGCATATATGATGCAAAAGATACATTAATCAAAAGTAATAACGATAAAAGTAGTTTCAAATCTGTTTCTCATTTATATTTGTAATTTTAATAACTATTATTCTACAATTTTATATCTTAAAGTACAAATAAACAAAAAATTTAATATCATTTATAGTATAATAATTTTAAAATAACCATAAGTTATTTAATAATACACTTCTAAAAATAGGATAAAAATGAAAAAAATAATTATGTTTTTTATGTTGATACTATCATTTGTTCATGGATCAAATTTTGATATTGTGAATATATATAGAACTTCTGGTTTAAAAGAGATTGAAAGACAAATACAACATCAACTCCAAACACAAAGCTATTGGGACTACTATCTTAGAAATATAGATACATCAAATGGTTATTATGAATCAATTCAATATTTAATGATTTGTCAAAAAGATTTAAAAGATATGGTTTTATATGATACAAAAAATCAAAAAAAGATTTTTTATAGTAGTGTTTTTACAGGCAAAGCAAATGGAGATAAAAAGATAGAGGGAGATATGAAAACTCCAGTAGGTGCTTATAAACTCACTAGAAGATTAACAAAACTCGATCCATTTTATGGACCTTTGGCACTAACTACAAATTATCCAAATATATATGATAAAGCACAAGGCAAAACAGGTCATGGTATATGGATACATGGCTTACCTACATCCCAAAGTAGAGATGACTACACAAAAGGATGTATAGCATTAGACAATAAAAAAATCAAAAAATTAGATAACTCAATCAGCATAAACAACTCTATTTTAATAATTAGTGAAAAAGCATTTTTCAAAACATCCAAAGCTGATATTAGCTTGATATTAGCAAAACTTTTCCAATGGAAAAGTGCTTGGAAATATAGTGATTTTAAACAATATATATCATTTTATGATAAAAAATTCAAAAAAGCTGATGGGAAAAATTTAAAACAATTTAAACGATATAAAAAAAGAATTTTTAATAAAAAAGAGAGAAAAACAATTAAGTTTTCAAATATAAATATAGTACCCTATCCAAATGAAACTAATAAAAAACTATATAAAATAGTATTTGATGAGCTTTACAAAACAAGGTCATATCGATTTAATGGAAAAAAAGAGTTATATGTAGAAATAAAAAACAACAATATATATATCTTAACTGAAAGTTAAGATATACTACTTCTTTGGTCATTAAACTTTTGCAAAACAAAGTTTATGTATCATTCCTAAAATATATAAAACAAGAGGATTTAAAATGTTAGATTTAGCAATTATAGGTGGTGGTCCAGCTGGTCTTACTGCTGGTTTATACGCAACAAGAGGTGGATTATCTGCTGTTACTATGTTTGAAAAAGGTTTACCTGGTGGACAAATCACTCAAAGTAGTGAAATTGAAAATTATCCAGGTCAATTACAAGTAGTAACAGGTATGGAGCTTATGGATAATTGGCCAGAACAATGTAAAAGCTTTGGTTTAAAACATGAGATGAATGAGATATCTAAAATCACAAAAAATAATGATATCTTTGAACTAAAAACTTCTTCAGGAGATACCATAAATGCAAAATCTGTAATAATAGCAACAGGAAGTGTACCAAAACCTTGTGGAGTAAAAGGTGAGGCTGAATTTTTTGGAAAAGGCGTGAGTACTTGTGCTACTTGTGATGGATTTTTTTACAAAGGTAGAGATGTAGCTGTCATTGGTGGTGGTGACACTGCTGTTGAAGAAGCTATATACTTGGCAAATATTTGTAAAACTGTTTATATCGTACATAGAAGAGATGAATTTAGAGCAAGTCCACATGAGGTTGAAAAACTAGAAAAATTTGACAATATTATTCAAGTAATGAATCATACCACAGAAGAGATTGTTGGTGATAGTAGCGGTGTTACAGGTGTAGTTGTAAAAAATAAAGAAACAGATGAGATAAAAACACTTGATGTTTTAGGTGCTTTTATTTTTGTTGGTAGAGATGTATTAAATCAAACATTAGTTCAAGATGATGGGTCATTTTTATGTGATACAAATGATGCAGGTGAGATAGTAGTTGATCTAAATATGAAAACATCAGTTAGTGGTCTATTTGCAGCAGGTGATATAAGAATCAATGCACCAAAACAAGTAGTATGTGCAGCTGGTGATGGTGCTATTGCTGGAATTGGTGCTATTAATTACTTACAATAAATAAAAGTATACTTTAGTAGTATTATATCTTTAGATAAAATTTAAAACTAAGTGGGTATAATGCGGCTAAATAAATTAAACCTTAGGGATATGATATATGTTAAAAGTTGGAATATTAGGAAGTACAGGTAGAGTTGGGTCTTTACTTATTGATGATTTAGAAAATGACACAGAAGCAAGAGTTGGTGCAGTTCATGTATTTGATGAACTAAAAAAAACATTACCTGAAGATACAGTTATTACAAATGATATGCAAACAATGATAGATGCATCAGATGTGATTATTGACTTTAGTGCGCCTAAAGCTACTGAAATATTATTAGATACAATCGTAAAAGAGAAAGCTGGAAAACCATTAGTTATAGCTACTACTGGTTTTAGTGAACACCAAAAAAACCTTTTAATAGAAGCTAGTAAAATTGTGCCGATCTTATATGCTACAAATATGAGTTTAGGAGTTGCTGTTTTAAATAAACTTGTAGCATTAGCTTCTAAAGCATTAGCAGATTTTGATTGTGAAATTGTGGAGCAACACCATAGACATAAAGTAGATAGCCCAAGTGGTACTGCTCTTACACTAGCTGAGCATGCAGCTGAAGCTAGAGACCTTGACCTTGATAATGTAAGAATATCAGGAAGAGATGGAATTATTGGAGCTAGAACAAAAGATGAAATAGCCGTTATGAGTCTAAGAGGTGGAGATATTGTTGGAAGACATACTGCAGGTTTTTATAATGACGGTGAATTTATAGAGCTAAATCATACAGCAACTGCTAGAAATACTTTTAGTAAAGGTGCAATCAAAGCAGCAAAATGGTTGGTATGTGATAAAGAAGCAGGTTTATATAGCATAAACGATTGTTTGGGACTATAATATGTGTGCTATAGTTGGGATTTATGGAAATGAAGATGCTTCAAAACTAGCATCAGCAGCACTTTTTGCTATGCAACATAGAGGTCATGAAGCTACAGGTATAAGTAGTGGTGGTTCTGATGACAAAAAGATATTCACAGTTAAAGATAGAGGATTTGTTAGAGATGTTTTTGATGAAGATGCTTTTAAGATACTAAAAGGTGATATGGCAATAGGTCACAATAGATACTCAACTGCTGGTAGTGATTCTGTATTTGATGCTCAACCTATACAAGCTAAATATAAACTAGGTGAAATTTCAATAGTTCATAATGGAAACCTAACAAATAAAGAGGAAGTAAGACAAAGACTTATAGATGAGGGTTCAATTTTTCAAACAGGTATGGATACAGAAAACCTAATCCACCTAATTGCAAAATCAAGTCAAGATAGACTAAGAGATAGAATCATAAAATCTCTTACAAAAGTAAAAGGTGCTTACAACTTCATAATACAAAGTAGAAGTAAACTTTTTGTTGTCAGAGACCCACATGGTATTAGACCTCTTAGTATTGGTAGATTAAGATCTGGTGGTTGGATTATCGCTAGTGAAACTTGCTGTTTTGATCTCGTAGATGCCCAGTATGTAAGAGATGTAAAACCAGGTGAGATGCTTATATTTAGTAAAGAATTTGATGAACCAGAATCAATTATGCTTGATGATACACAAGAGTTTAGACCTTGTGCATTTGAGTATATATATTTTGCTAGACCAGATAGTGATATAGATGGAAAAAATGTATATGCAATGAGAGAAAATATGGGTAGAGTTTTGGCTAAAAATGACAAAGCTATACTTGATGCAGATATGGTAATACCTGTACCTGATAGTGGTGTACCATCTGCTTTGGGTTACTCAAAAGAATCTGGGATACCATTTGAGCTTGGTATTATAAGAAATCATTATGTAGGTAGAACTTTTATTGAGCCAACTCAAGCTATGAGAAATATGAAAGTAAAAATGAAACTAAGCCCTATGAGATCTCTAATAGAGGGGAAAAAACTAGTAGTAATAGATGACTCAATAGTAAGAGGAACTACAAGTAAAAGAATAGTAAGAATGCTTAAAGATGCAGGTGCTTCAGAAGTTCATTTTAGAGTTGCATCTCCTATGATAAAACATCCATGTTTTTATGGTATAGATACTCCAACTAAAGAGGAGCTTATCAATGCAATGAAATCAAAAGAGGAAGTTCAGGAGTATATAGAAGCTGATAGTTTAGAGTATCTATCTATTCCTAATCTAATAGCAGCTTTGGGTGATGATAGAAAATACTCTTTAGTAAGTTTTGATGGAGACTACTTCGTAGCATAATGATAAAAGCAAAATCGTACAAACATTTAAACACAATAGGTAGATACTGGAAAAATAGATATGGGGAAAAAGTATATAAAATCCCAATTAGTATTTCAGGATTTACTTGTCCAAATATCGATGGAACAGTAGCAAAAGGTGGTTGTACTTTTTGTGAAAATGAATCATTTTCACCAAATTTAGTAGATAAGTCAAAATTTAAACTAAATTTAAAGTCAAAAGATAATCCATATTTAGAGAAACAACTTCTACAACTAAAAATGCAGTTTGATGCAACAAAAGAGGTATTAGAAAATAAATTTAATGCAAAAAAATTTATTGTTTATTTTCAATCATTTACAAATACATATGCCCCACTTGACACACTAAAAGCTTTGTACAGCAAAGCTTTAGAGTTTGATGATGTGATTGGTCTTAGTATTGGAACAAGAACTGACTGTATTACAGATGAGACTCTTGATTATCTAGAGACTCTATCAAAAACCAAAGAGATTTGGCTTGAGTATGGAATACAATCAATTTATGATGAAACACTAGAAAAAATAAATCGTGGACATAATTTTGCAAATATTGAAGAGTGGATTAAAAAAACAAAACAAAGAGATATCTTAGTCTGTGGGCATATGATTTTTGGACTTCCTGATGAAACTCAAGAGATGATGATAAATGGTGTTATTAAATCGTTAGAGTTAGGTATAGATTCTATAAAGTTTCACCCACTTTATGTAACAAAAAATACTCTACTAACAAATGAATACAAAAAAGGTAAATTTACACCAATAACAGAAGAGTTATATATAGATACTTTAGTAAAAGCTATTAAGCTATTGCCTTCTAATGTCTCTATATCTAGAGTTACTGCTGGAATTAGTGATAATACTCTCTTAGATCCACTATGGTGTAACAACAAACACAAACAGATGCACAAAATCAAACAAGCATTATTAAATGAAGGTTTAATCTATTAAATGAAACACGAAAGATGTAAACATCTATTTGGTGATAATTTTCACAAGCTACTAAAAGCAAAAATCATTATCTTAGGTGTTGGTGGTGTTGGTGGTTATGCTTTGGATTGTTTATATAGAAGTGGTGTTGAAGATATCACTATTGTTGATTTTGATAGATTTGATGAAACTAATCAAAATAGACAAATAGGTAGTGATGCAGTAGGTAAAATAAAAGTAGAACACTTAAAAACACTATATCCAAATATAAAAGCAATAAATCAAAAAATAGATTTAGAATCAATAGATAGCTTAGATTTAGATAGTTATGACCTTATACTTGATGCGATTGATGATATAAAACCAAAAATAGAGATCATCAAAAGATATTATAAAAAACTTATCTCCTCAACTGGTAGTGCAAAAAAAATAGACCCAACAAGAATCCAATATATAAATATTTTTAAAACTTATAACGACCCATTTGCAAAAAAAATACGAGAAGAACTAAAAAAAATAAGATTTAATAAAAATTTTAAAGTTATTTTTAGTGATGAACTACCCCATTGTAAAGAGATGGGTAGTTTTGTAGGTGTAACAGGTAGCTTTGGTCTTACAATGTGTAGTATAGCTATAAAAAATATTTTAAAATAAATTGCATTTTGCAATATAATCACAATATCTAAAAAAAATTTGTTAAAATTCCCTTATAAAAATATAAAGGATAACAAATGTCAAATACTATTTTATCAAAATGTAAATGTGGTGGTGAGATACTTATCTATAATAATCTTTATAAATGTACAAAATGTGATATTAAAATATGGAAGCATAGTTTTAGTAGAGAATTTAAAGATAATGAGATAAAAAAACTTCTAAAAGGTGATACTCTTTTATTAAAAGGATTTAAATCATCTAACAATAACCTTTATAATACAAAAGTAAAACTAGAAGATGGAAAACTAAAGCTTATTTTTGATGATGAAACAACATCTACTACTATGTTTTTATGCTCATGTGGAGGTGAAGTCACTAAAATAAATGGCGGTTATAAATGTAAAAAATGTGAACATATTGTATGGGAAAGATTTATGAATAAGTTATTAACTTTTGCCCAGATCAAAAGACTTTTTAAAGGAAATAGTTTAAAACTAAATAATTTAAAATCACAAAGAGGAAATATTTTTAATGCGGAGATTTTTTATATTGAAAAAGAGTTATCTTTAGAATATCTTCGGTAAAATACAAAAAAATCAATTATAAGGATAAAAAATGCTTTTAGGTATAAATATTGATCATATTGCTGTTTTAAGAGAAGCAAGACAAATAAACGACCCAAATCCACTAGATGCTCTACCAATATGTAAACTAAATGGTGCTGATCAAATCACAATCCACTTAAGAGAAGATAGACGACATATACATGATAATGATGCTAGAGATATCATCACACACTCTGCATTACCTGTAAACCTAGAGTGTAGTATAAATGATGAGATAATAGATATAGTGTGCAAATTAAAACCTCATAGAGCTACACTTGTACCTGAAAATAGAGCTGAAGTTACTACAGAGGGTGGTTTGGATTTAAAAACACATTTTACTCAACTAGAAAAAGTAATAAAAAAATTACATAAAAATGAGATTGAAGTTTCACTTTTTATAGATCCAAACAAAGAGATGATAAATATTTCAAAAACTCTAAATGCTCAATGGATTGAGCTACACACAGGAACATATGCAAATATATATGCTATGTTAAATAGCGGTCTTAATAAAACACATCATAGTATAAAAGAGCTAGATTTATCAAGAGATATTTTAAATAAAAAACTAACAAAAAGTATAAAAACTATAAAACAAAGCTCAAAACTAGCTACAGAACTAAAACTAAAAGTAGCTGCAGGTCATGGACTAAACTACCAAAATGTAACACCTATCTCTTCTATTAAATATATAAAAGAGTTAAATATAGGTCAAAGTATTATAGCTAGAAGTGTATACACAGGTCTAAGTAGAGCTATAGAAGATATGAGAAAAATAATAGATGCTTAGAAAAATTGCGATTAGTATAGGTGATATAAATGGTATTGGTCTTCAATTAGCATTAGAAAACCATAAATATATAAAAAAAATATCACAGCCTATATACTGTATAGATAAAGATATTTTAGAACAAGGTGCTAAAAAATTAAATATAAAAATACCAAAAGATTTTAAAATATATGGTCAATACCAAAGTACAAAAATAAAAAAAGGAAAAGAGAAAAAAGACTCAGGGTTATTTTCTTATCAATCTTTTTTAAACGCTATAAAACTAGCAAAAAAAAGAAAAGTTGATGCTATTTGTACACTACCAATAAATAAAAAAGCTTGGGAAAAAGCTGGTATAAAATATGTAGGCCATACAGATATGCTAAGAGATATATTTAAACAAGATGCAATTATGATGCTTGGTTGTTCACAAATGTATGTAGCACTCTATACAGAACATATTCCACTAAAAGATGTACCCAAAAAGATAAAAAAATATAAATTAACAAACTTTTTAAGTACATTTTACAAAAGTATAAACTCACCAGATCAAAAAATAGCTGTACTTGGACTAAATCCACATGCTGGGGATAATGGTGTTTTAGGTGATGAAGAGATTATTATCAATAAGGCTATTGATATTGTAAATAAAAAGTTAAAAAAAGATATTTTTGCACTTGTAGTTCCTGATGTCGCATTTACTCCACATACAAGAAAACAATTTAAATATTTTGTTGCTATGTATCATGATCAAGGATTAGCACCATTAAAAGCACTACATTTTGATCAGAGTATCAATGTATCACTAAATTTACCAATAATAAGAACTTCTGTTGATCATGGAACTGCCTTTGATATAGCGTATAAGAAAAACAGTCTATCAAATATAAGCTATATAAATGCCATTAAAGCAGCTATTTTATAATTCAATCTTAAATAAAGTTAATACAGGTTTATACTGAATATCAATACTATTTAATAAAATGTAATGTTTTTTTATTACATTTATGTTACAATTGAGTTACAATTATTATGGAGGGTCTTATGTCATATCAACAACTATCTATTAATATAGAAGAAGATATTTTAAATAACTATATAGATGTTACAAAAACAAATTTAGATGGATATATAACTTATGCATCTCAAATGTTTTGTGACACAATGGAATATACTAAAGATGAGCTAATTGGAAAATCTCATAATATAGTAAAATATGAACATACAGATAAAAAAACATACGATAAACTATGGAATCAAATATCAAACAACCAACCATACACAGGTGTAATCCAAAATAAAACAAAAAGTGGCAAAGCTATTTGGTTTGAAGTATTAATCAAACCATTATTTGATAACAATGGTGAAAAAAATGGATACATAGCTTATAGAAAAAACATAACTACCCAAAAACAATTACAACTTTTAGTAGATAAACAAATAGAAGAGATAAGAGAAAAAGATAGACAACTAAATGAACAATCAAAAATCTTAGCTATGGGTAAAATGATAGAAAATATTGCTCACCAGTGGAGACAACCTCTTAGTGTAATCTCAACAGTAGCATCTGGTATGATACTTAAATTAGAGCATAATATGTTTGATAAAAAAGAGGCAATTCAAAACCTGCAAGTACTTGAAGAATCATCACAATACTTATCAAATACAATTGATGATTTTAGAGATTTTTTCAAAAGTGATAAAGAAAAGAGAGTATTTAGTTTAAATAAAAACTGTACAAAATGTATCTCTATGCTACAGGATACTTTAAAAAACAATAATATAAAAATCATAAAAGATGAAAAAACTAAAGATATTTTAATAAATGGTTATGAAAGTGAATTATCTAAATCAATTATAAATATCTTAAATAATGCAAAAGATGCATTAAATGAGCAAAACTACCAAAATAAATTTATATTTGCAGAGATAAAAAGTGATGATAAAAATGCCTATATAACTATCTCTGATAATGGTGGTGGTATAGACAAAAATATTATAGATAATATATTTGAACCATACTTTACAACAAAACACCAAAGTCAAGGTACTGGACTTGGTTTGTATATGACAAAAGAGATTATAGAAAAACATTTCAAAGGGGAAATAAAAGCTGAAAACAAGACTATAAATTACGAAAACAATGAGTATGTTGGAGCATCTTTTATTATCTCAATACCTTTATAAATAATATTTTAAATTTATTTTTTACCTTTTTAAAATGGTATTTTACCAAAAATTATATCATTGTGTTTGACATACCTATCACATTTTTTGCCATTTAATGACAAACATATTTTTTGCCATTTTTTTGTATGTCCACCATTTTTCTTAGTGAAATCGCCAAAACGAAACATCAAAGCATGTGCATATTCATGTGGCAACACATAATCAACCATATAATCAACACTCTCTTGAAATCTATTTTTATTTAATACAATTTTTATCTTATGCTCTTGAGTGTAAACAGCCAAACCAAATAGATTATTTGCCATTTTATCTGATATAAGAATTGGTACATTAAAATATATACCATATTTCTCTTTTATTAGTGATACTATCTCATAATTTTTTTTATCAATCTTCATCATAATATCTTTTGATAATGGATTATTGTGGAAATGTGAATCATTATAAAGTACAAAACCCAACATCACAATACTAGAGATTGTAAAATAGATAAAAATATATCTTATTTTTAAAATTGTCATCTTTTACCTTGATACTTTATTCACATTTTATCAAATAAAATTTAAAACTTCTGTTTAGTATTCTATTAATTGTATAAATTGATGATATAATAATGTAGTAAATATTTAGGAAATAAACATAGTGATTAAAAAAAATATTTTTATTATATCAGTACTAACTATAATTATTATTATAATTAATACTATTATATTTGATATAATGTCTCAAAACAAACAAGAAAAAATTGATTTAGTTTTAAAAGACAAATTAAATAAACTACAAGTTCATTTTGATGTATTGTACAAAAATCAAGAAACAACAGCAAAAACAGTGTACCAATCAACAATATTAACAAAAAATGTGATAAATATACTCTCAAAAGCACAAAATAGTTCATATAAACAAAAAGATAAATTAAGAAAAGAGTTGCACGATATATTAAAAGAAAAATACAAAAGACTTGTGCAAAAAGGTGTATTACAATTTCAATTTGTACTTTCTGATGGTATCTCTTTTTTAAGGGTACACAAGCCCAATAAATTTGGTGATAATATTGCTAAAAAAAGAGATGATTTTAAATATACAATCGATACACATAAGCCAATAAGAGGTTTTGTACAAGGCAAAACTGCACATGGATTTAGAAATGTTTTCCCTATATTTGATAAAAATAAAGATTTCATTGGTGCTTTAGAGATATCATTTGCAAGTGAAAAGATACAAGATAATCTTACAAATATAAGTAAAATACATACACATTTTTTAGTAAATAAACATATATTTGATAGTTTGATTTGGGATAGAGATGATTTTATATTAGATTATAAAGAGTCAGCAGAACACAAAGACTATATGATAACTATGACAAAACAACACAATGTAGATGTATGTATCACACAAAACAAACGAAACCTAAAAAATAAAAGAGAACAAATAAACAAAAATATAAAAATAGGTAAAAAATTTGCTATTTATACTATAGATAAAAACAATAAAGTAACAATAGTCTCTTTTTTTCCAATCAAAGACCTAAAAAACACCATAACAGAAGCTTGGCTTGTATCATATGAAAAAAGTGATTTTATATATCTCACACTAAAAAGCAATTTACTTATAAGAGTAATCGTCTCTTTTATCTCAATTATACTTGCTATATTTGTATTTTTACAGATATTAGCACAACAAAGAATCAAAATAGAATATAAACTATTAAACAATATTTTAAACTCAACTGATGATATGATGCTAGTGACAGATTTTAAAAGTGTAAAGTTCTCAAATAAAAAATTTTTAAATTTTACAAACTCAAAATCAAATGAAGATTTTAATGAAAAAACCAACAATAATTTATTGTCCATCTTTTTAGATATAACAGGTTATTTGCATACTGATTTAATAAAAAATAATGAAAGTTTTTATGACCTAATAACTAACACACTAGATGAAAATAGAACAGTATCTATACTTGATAAAAATAATATAACAAAATCTTTTAGTATCAATATCACAAAAGCCTCCTACAAAGATGTAGATGAATATCTAGTTACACTCACAGATATTACAAAACTAAAAGAGAAAGAGATGAAAATAGAAAACAAAGCATATTTTGATGGATTGACAGGTATATTTAATCGAAATAAATTTGATGAGATTTGCGAACAAGAGTTTTCTAGGGCATATAGATACAAGCATAGTTTCTCTTTAGCAATTGTAGATATAGACCATTTCAAACTTTTCAATGACAACTACGGACACCTAATAGGTGATGAAGTATTGATTATGCTAGCAAAAGAGATACAAACAAAAGTAAGAGATACCGATACTTTTGCTAGGTGGGGTGGAGAGGAGTTTGTTATATTATTTCCTGAAACTTCAAAAGAAAATGCAAAAATAATATGTGATAAATTAAGAATAAATATATCTTCATTATCACATAAAGATGCAGGAAAAACAACAGCTAGTTTCGGTATTACAGAGTATAAAAAAGATGATACACTTGAAACAATGTTTAAAAGATGTGACGATGCACTTTACTATGCAAAAGAGAATGGTAGAGATATGGTTTGGTCTAATTAGCTTATTTTAAGTTGATAATGGTTATCATTACAAAAAAGAAATAAGGTATTTATATGAAATTATCAACATTAAACATAAATCAAAAAGCAACTATAACAAAAATAAATTCAAATAGTGAGCTAAAACAAAGATTTTATTCGTTTGGCATAACAAAAGGTGCCACGATATTTGTATCAAATGTAAGTTTCTCAAAAAACACTATTGAGATAAATGTAGAAGATACAGATATAGGTCTTCGTATAAGTGAAGCTGATACAATTGAAGTAGAGGTATAATATATGAAACCTATGAAAATAGTAATAGCTGGACAACCAAATGTTGGAAAATCATCACTAATAAATGCGATGTCAGATTCAAGACTAAAAGTTGGTAACTTTAGTGGTGTAACTGTTGAAAAAACAGAGATTTGTTTTGAGCATCACTGTCATGCCATAGAGATGGTTGATCTACCAGGGACATACTCAATAAATGGATTTTCTTTAGAGGAAAAAGTAGCAAAAAACTATCTAATTGATGAAGAGTATGATATTATTATCAATGTAGTTGATGTTACACACCTAACAAGAAATTTACTTCTAACACTAGAGCTTCTAAACCTAAATAAAAAAATGGTACTAGCATTAAATATGTACGATGAGGCTCAAAAAGAGGGTCTATCTATTGATGTAAAACAGATAGAAGCACTAACAGGTGTCCCAACAGTTGCTGTATCTGCAAATACAAAAGATGGGATAGATACATTACTTGATGTAGTACACAACTACTATGATAGTGATAAAAGAATACCATCAACTATTAGTTTTAGTGATCAAATAGAGGAAGAGATATACCACTTAAAAAAAATATTTGATAATAAAAATTTCAAATACAAAGACTACACAAGTAGAGAGATAGCTCTAAAGTTATTGCTTGAAGATGAACGATTTTACTCTTATATACATGACAAACCGATATTTGCACAGATACAACCTGTTTTATTAATTGCTATGGATAAAATATATAATTATTTCCAATCAGAAGATATTATAGAGATACAATCAGATGAATATCACTCTGTAGCAAGAGGTATAAGAGCTGAAACTGTAAAAACAAATAAACTCCTAAAACCAAAACAACTAACAAAAAGAATAGATGAGATACTCATAAATAAGTATTTAGGTGTACCTATATTTTTATTTTTAATGTGGGGATTATTTCAACTAACTTTTGAAATTGGTGCTATACCTATGGATTATATAGATATGGGTATATCTGTATTTGGTGATGCTGTTGGTAGTACTATATCACATGACGGTCTTCGCTCACTTATGGTAGATGGTATCATAGCTGGTGTTGGTGCAGTTTTGCTATTTTTGCCAAATATCATCATACTTTATATAGGTATAGCTCTACTTGAGACTACTGGTTATATGTCTAGAGTTGCATTTTTACTTGATGGTTTTTTTCATAAATTTGGACTTCATGGAAAAAGTTTCATACCACTTGTGACTGGTTTTGGATGTAGTGTTCCTGCATATATGGCTACAAGAACTTTAAAAAATGAGAAAGATAGACTTATCACACTTTTTATCATAGGATTTATGTCTTGTGGTGCAAAACTACCTGTTTATGTTCTTTTTACAGGTGCATTCTTTTCACAAGAACAAGCAGGAAATGTACTATTTTATATCTATATATTTGGTGCTGTTTTAGGTCTTTTTATGGCAAAACTTTTAAGGCTAACTGTATTTAAAGGTGATGATGAACCATTTGTTATGGAGATGCCAAAGTATAGACTACCTAGTATAAAACTAATATATATGATTGTTAGTCAAAAAGCATATTCATATTTGAAAAAAGCAGGTACATTTATTTTAGCTGCAACTATTTTAATATGGTTTGCTAGTAATTATCCAAAAGTTGAACTATCGCAAGATATTAAAAACCCACAACTTATCCAACTAGAACAAAGTTATCTAGGTCAAATAGGAAAGATGAGTGAACCATTTTTTGCACCTCTTGGATTTGATTGGAAATTATCTGTTGCTCTTGAAACAGGACTTGCAGCAAAAGAGGTAGTTGTTGCTACATTGGGTATTTTATATAATGTTGGAGATGAAGTTGATGAAGAATCAGAACAACTACTAAATGCAATAAAAGAACAAATCCCATTTGCTACTGCTGTTTCTTTTATTATGTTTGTTATTATATATTTACCATGTTTTGCTGCTTCTATGGTATTTGCTAAAGAAGCTGGTGGATATAAATATTTAGTTTATCTATTTTTATTTACTACTGTTGTAGCTTGGATTATGAGTTTTATAGCTTATCGTGTGACACTATTATTAACATAGATAATTGAATTAAATATATTATTAGATATAATACAAAATGTTTATTTTAATACCCCTAATAATAATATTTTTACTTAATTCATATATCTATTTAAGCCCTGATATAAGTATATATTTAGAAATCTCTCTTTATATACTTATGTTTATAGTATCATATATTTTTCTTAAACTATACAAAAATATAAAACAAAATATGAAAGAACAAGATAATAATCAAATAAGACTAGAGATAAATCAACTAGAAAAAAAACTAAAAAACACAAAAGATTTAAAAGAGATAAACTCATTAAAAAATAAAATAAACTTACGAAAAGATGAGATAATATGATATATTTTTTTGATAAAAGGATAATCACTCACTTTAACTTTGAATTAATATTACTCATATTGCCATTAGTTTTTTTATCACATTATTTAATCAATGAGATAAATACAACACTTGCAAATAAACAATTAATATATTTTTCATTATCTTTTCTTGCTTTTATTTTTGTTTTTATTATTCCATTTAGGAAGCTTAGCCGTTTTATACCATTTGTTTATTGGTTTGGTATATTTTTGCTTTTGTGTGTTGAGTTTTTTGGAATCACAAAACTAGGTGCTACAAGATGGCTAAATGTTCCATTTATTAGTATGACTATTCAACCCTCAGAGTTGTTTAAACCTGCTTTTTTACTTATGATGGGATTTTTAGTATCAAATAGACCACCCCCAAAAGATGGATATAATTTTAAAGATTTTTTATATTTCTCTTTTTATATAATTTTACCTTTTATTTTAATAGCAAAAGAACCCGACCTAGGTACAGGTTTGGTTTTACTTCTTGTTGGATATGGTATATTGTTTTTAATTGGAATAAATATGAAAATAATAATATCTTTATTGATTATCCTAGGGGTATCATCACCTATTATCTACACATACCTTATTAAAGATTATCAAAAAAAAAGGATACATGATTTTATTAGTGAGGAGCCTAGCTATCATGTAAAACAATCAATAATAGCAATAGGCTCAGGAGGAATAGTAGGAAAAGATAAGGAAAATGCTACTCAAACACAATTAAAATTTTTACCTATTGCTACTAGTGATTTTATTTTTGCTTCATTTGTAGAAAGATATGGTTTTATTGGCTCTATTGGTTTGATTTTTTTATATCTTTTACTTATTATACATCTTCTTATTTTGCACAATCATTTTAAAAAAGACCTTATGATTAGTGTATTTGCTAGTGGATTGGGCTTATTATTGTTTCTAAATATGAGTGTAAATATACTTATGGTTATAGGCTTTGCTCCAGTTGTTGGACTACCCTTACCTCTTTTTAGTTATGGGGGTAGCTCTTTTATAAACTTTATAGTTTTATTTGCTATTTTAGAAAATCTTATTGCATTTAGATTTATGGATACATATATATTTAATAGAAAACTTTAAATTTAACCTTCTTTATTATCTATATTTTT
>JAYEJC010000175.1:0-3462 GCA_034660335.1 Campylobacterota bacterium | reverse complement strand
ATCTATTGGGGTAGTGAAGATGAGTGGCTTGGAGATAAAAGATACGAAGAAAAAGAAAATCGTGACAATCTAGAAAATCCGATTTAATGAAAAATGGGGATTGGTATAAATTATATAAATGAAACATATTTTATGGTTTAGAAGAGATTTAAGGGTAGGTGATAGTGCTATTTTACACTATGCAAGTGGTGAAGTTTTGCCTATATTTATCTTTGATAAAAATATTTTAGATAAGCTAGACAAAGATGATAAAAGAGTAACATTTATCTATCAAAGTGTTTTAAGTCTTAAACAACAGCTTCAAGATATAGGGCTTGATCTAGCTATATTTTATGGAGAGCCTAAAGAGATATTTCAAGCACTTCAAATGAAATACAATTTTGATGAAGTATTGTGTTCTTGTGACTTTGATAGTTATGCAATAGCTAGAGATAAAAGTATAGAATCAATTTTGCCTATGAGAAGATTTTATGACTCATATTTGATACATCCAAATGATGGACTTAAAAGTGATGGTACACCATATAAAGTTTTTACACCTTTTTATAAATCACTCTATCCACTTTGGTCCTGTGATAAAATAGATGAGTATAGTATCTCAAAAAATGTTAGTAAATTTCAATATGATTATAGCTATATTCCTACACTCTTATATTTAGGATTTCAAAAACAAAACTTAGCAAAATTTTTAAAAAGAAGTACTGATGAAATGATAAAAGAGTTTATACCAAAACTAGATAACTATCAAGAGGCACGAGATTATTTTTTTCTAAATGGTACATCAAATCTTGCTGTTCATTTACGGTTTGGTCTTATCTCACCAAAGCAAGTATTTAATAAAATAAAACGATATAAAAATAGTGAGTTTTTTATAAGAGAGCTTTTTTGGAGAGAATTTTACAACTATATTTTATATCATTATCCTAAGTCAGAGTTTGAAAACTTCAAAGTTAAAGAGATAGTTTGGAGTGATGATAAAGTTAAATTTCAAGCGTGGTGCGATGGAGCTACAGGAGTACCAATCATAGATGCTAGTATGAGATACTTAAATAGTACTGGTCTTATGCACAATAGACTTCGTATGATAGTAGCCTTTTTTTTAACAAAAAATCTTTTTTTGCCTTGGAAGTGGGGTGAGCAATATTTTGCTAAAAAACTACTTGATTATGATGCAAGTTCAAATATTGGCTCATGGCAATGGAGTGCTAGTACAGGTGCTGATAGTGTTCCATATTTTAGAGTATTTAATCCATACACACAAAGTGCAAAGTTTGATAAAGATGGATTATTTATAAAGTCTGTGTTAAAAGAGTTAAGAGATGTTAAGCCAAAACTTTTACATAAAGAAAATGGTGTATCATCGAGTCTTTTTATTGAATATCCAAAAGCTATAGTTGATATAAAACTCTCAAGATCAGAAACTATAAAAAAATTTAGAAATCTTTAAAGATGCCCTTTAAAATAACATATTTGCCCTACCAAAATAGTATAATTTGTATATAATAAAATAAAAAGTGAATAATATGAAAAAGCAATAGTATTAATGAATATGGGTGGTCCAAATAATCTTGATGAAGTGGATGTTTTTTTAAAAAATATGTTTAATGATAAGTATATCATAGGAGCTCCACAACCAATACGATCAATGATAGGTTGGATAATAAGAAAAAGAAGACTCAAAGAAGCACAACATAACTACAGTTTATTAGGTGGTGTATCTCCAATAGTGGGGCATACTAAAAGATTAGTTAGAAGATTAGCAAAAGAAGTAGATGTAGATGTAACACATGTGATGAGATATACTCCACCTTTTGCAAGTGATGTGATGAAGCAGTTGAAAAACTATGATGAGATATATGCACTTCCTATGTATCCACACTACTCAAGTACAACAACAAAATCCTCAATAGAGGATTTAGAAGATGCTGCAAAAAAGATAGCATTTAAAGGAAAAATAAAAACACTTGATAGCTATTATGATGATAAACTTTACAATCAAACAATAGTAGAGCGTATCAAAGAGTCTTTGAAATATGATAAGAGTGAAGATTTTACACTTATATTTTCAGCTCATGGACTTACACAACGAACTATAGATAAAGGTGATTCTTATCAAAAACATATTTTATCAAATGTTAAAGCAGCAAAAAAAGAGTTGAAATCTCAAGGAATAAAGTTCAAAAATATTGAAGTAGCCTATCAATCAAGACTAGGTCCCATGGAGTGGCTAAGACCATACTTAGAAGATAAGCTAGAAGAGGTAGTAAAATCAAATAAAAAGGTTATAATATACCCAACATCATTTACAGCTGATAACTCAGAGACTCAAGGTGAACTTGATATTGAGTATAGAGAAGTGGCGGAAGAGCTTGGATTTGAGGATTATAGAGTTGCAAAGGCTCCAAATCATCATCCACTGTTTTTAGAGTGTTTGAAAAAATTATATAAAAGTATGGAGTAAAGTTATGAAAATAGGTGTATCATCGTGTTTATTAGGAAATATGTGTCGCTATGATGGAGCTGGTTCAAAAGATAGATTTGTTGTAGATGTACTAAAAAAATATTTTGAGATAGTTAGTTGTTGTCCCGAAGCAGATGTTTTTGGAACTCCACGAGAGTCTATAGCTTTAAGGCAGATTGATGGTCAAACAAGAGTTATCACAAATTTTACAAAAGTAGATGTCACAGATAAACTTCAAGGTTCATCATCAAATATCATCAAACATATGAAAGAAGAGGATGAGCTTGTAGGTTTTATACTAAAAGCAAAGTCACCTTCATGTGGAATGGAAAGGGTAAAACTATACACAGGAGAAAATAACATCAATGAGAAAAAAGGGGTAGGGGTCTTTGCTGCTGATATCAAAACAAACTTTCCACTTCTTCCACTTGAAGAGGATGGAAGACTCAATGACCCTTGGCTAAAAGAAAACTTTTTGATGCAAGTTTTTGCATATAAAGAGTTGTTGGAGTTTTTAAAAACAAATCCAAAGATGAAATATCTTGTTGAATTTCATACAAAATACAAGTATTTAATATACTCAAAGTCACAAGAGAGCTATAAAGAGCTTGGAAATATAGTAGCTAATCATGATAAAAGAGATATCAGTATAATTCTAGATGAATATAAAGCTGGATTTTTAAAAGCAATTGCTATAAAAAGTACTATAAATAAAACATATAACATACTTGTTCATATCTTTGGATATTTCAAGAAACTAATTTCAAAAGAAGAAAAAGAGTTTATATTAACAGCAATGAATGAGTATAAAGCGAGTATCATTCCTCTTATAGCAGTTACAAAAATACTTAACCTTTATGTGATAAGATTTGATGAGAAGTATCTAAAATCTCAAAAGTTTTTAAATCCATATCCAAAAGAGTTTGCTTTAAGGAGTGATACAAAAGCAAATAAATAATGAAATAGTTACAAAAAGTATTTTGTAACTATTTTGGTATTAT
>JAYEJC010000174.1:0-14144 GCA_034660335.1 Campylobacterota bacterium | reverse complement strand
CTGCACTATATATTTTTCTCTTTGTACTCATCTTTTTTTCTCCCTATTTTTACTTATTTTATATTTTATTCTAACTTTTGGAATAAGAATATTAAACTAAGTGGTATGTTTTTGTGGGGACATTATAATTTCACAGTCCCTCTAGCATGGAAATTCATAATTATATTTTAATTTACTTTTATATGTATTCCCATCAGAGACGATGGGAACAAGCTAAAAAGAATAACCTGTCAGTCTTACTATGATAAAATTTTAAAATAAATATATTATACGAGGAGTTAAATTGATTGACAACATAGAAGAATATTTTGAAACAAAACTAAATGAAGCATTTCAAAATGATTTTGAAATATATATACAATATCATAGTATATCTACAAATATAGATTGGGATGATGCATTGCTCTCATCTTTGGATTTTGGTAAATGCAAAGAGATATTTCCAAACTTTACTACTAGATATATAGAATATGAGTATCCAAGTGAAGATATGATAAGTGGCAATGAAACTGCCCAAGAGGTGCATTTCGCAGGTATAGATATCTCAAAATTAACAAAAAATCAAGTGGATGATTTTTGTGATATTATGGCAAATGGATATTCTAAATCTTTGAATTTTCTCTAAAAAACCCCATAAAAATAGGAGCTACTTACTTATCTCTCTATTAAGTACTTTTTCTACTGATTCTATTTTTGTTTTTAGTCTATTTTCACAGTTTTTTCGTATATCAAACTTCAAAGATGAATATACCCTTTCACACTCATCAAGCTGTTCGTATGCTAATTCAATTATACCTAAAGCCTCTTTCATACTTGAAGCTTCTATTACTGTACCCATTGGTGTTAGCTGATATGATACACCTGATTTATCAATAGCATCTATGATTTTACTCACCTGCTTTGATACAGAAGATCCCTCTCTTCCATCTGGTGATGTTGGAAACATACTAAACTCTAATAATACACTTGTCATAATTTTCCTTTTTTATTGTTTTCTAGTTCCCATGCTCCAGCATGGAAATTCATAATTATATTTTAATTTACTTTTATATGTATTCCCATCAAAGACGATGTGAACAAGCTAAAATGTATAGTTTTCAATTCTTGAACGAATAACATCATTATAACTCACATCAGAAACTAAAAAATTATAAATATCTACATATAGTTTATTTTTTAAAATAGCATACAACACATCAATATTGAATTTCATATAATCATGAATCATACCATTTCTAAATCCTATGGCACTATTTAGATTTCCATACTGTTCGTCATCTATTGCACCAACTTCATATAGTATATAAATAGCATCTTTACTTCTTTGTGGTATGATTGGGCAGTCATAGCTTTTGAGTATTCTTTTTGATTTTCCTATACAATTTTCTATCATAACTTGAAGTGAGTTTTTTACAGCTCTTATCTCTATTTTTGTGAGTACCTCTTTTGAAGATAATATATCAAGTATCTCTTTCTCTTCATTTGCTAAATCAATCGTTGATATTAAATAATCTTTGAAGTTCACTATCATCCCCTTTTAAAACTATATAGTTTTTTTTAATACTTTTTTTTATATTATTTGATACACAAGATAAATCAACTATATCATAGTCACACTCATGCAAATCCAACAAATCTCCTATATCATTCCACACTTGTGCCATATTTCCCCATGGGTTTTTCAAATCTTCACTACAAAACAGTGCAAAATCATAATCACTCTTATCATGATATGTACCATCGGCTCTTGAACCAAAAAGTACAACTAACTCTAGGTAATGAAGCTTGTCATCTGAAAATATCTTTTTTAATTGCTCTATTGAGTATATTTTTGTTTTAAAATAAAATCTATTTTTATAAAATGACATCAGTTTCCCCTTTATAGTTGAGTATTGTTTATCTTTTATTATATCCAATAGTTTATCAAAATTATAATTATAAGATTATTTTTTAATTCAACTTGCCACGACTAAAGTCGTGGATTCCGATATGATTTGTTTTTTAGTTTGTACATTTACATTGTAATCATTCTGTAATCAAATCTTAACCGTATTGTAACTTTTGTGTTTTAAACTTTTTTATCTACTTCAAGATAATTATAAATTTAAAAAAGGTATAAAATGAACACAAAACTACTGACTATTTCTGCTATTGCAGCATCTATATTAGCTGGATGTACAGCATCAAATCAAACAAACAAACAAGAGATTCAAGCTCAAGCAACTCCTAAAACTCACAGCATTAGCTTTGATGAAGTACAAGTTCCAACAACAGATTCTCAAAAAAGAAGAATACAAGCTTCAAAATTTATAGAGATTGATGGTGTGAAAACAAAAACAAGATTTAGAACTATTGTCAAGAGTGGCGATAGATTTGGTGATGATATCTTTGGTCTAATTTATGATAAAAATGGAAATCCTATTGTATCAAAAGATGGTTCTGTTAAAATCTCACATGATAATGATTTTTCCTCTTTACTTCCAGTTGGCGATAAATTGTTTATGGTATCTCACTTTGAGACTGCACCTGCTGCTATGTATTTAAGTGAATTATCACAAAACAAAAAAACAGGTGAGATAAAAGTAAAATCTACAAAAAATATTGACTTCTCTAAATTTAATGGTCTTTGGGTACCTTGTGCAGGTAGTGTGACACCTTGGAATTCTCATCTAGGAAGTGAAGAGTATGAACCAGATGCAAATGCAGTATCTTCTAATGGAACACTAGATGGAAATGAACACTACAACAATATGGGTAAATATTTTGGTGGTGATATGAAGGCTATGAATCCTTATGATTATGGTTGGACTCCTGAAGTTACTGTATTAAATGAAGATGGTGATATCAAAGTTGATAAACACTACTCTATGGGTAGATTTGCTCATGAGTTAGCTTATGTTATGCCTGATGAAAAAACTGTTTATTTAAGTGATGATGGTACAAATGTTGCTTTATTTATGTTTGTTGCTGATGAAAAAAGAGATTTAAGTAGTGGTACACTTTATGCTGCAAAATGGGAACAAAGAAGTAAAAGAAGAGGTGGAAGAGCAGATATAAAATGGGTAAACCTAGGACACTCAAATAATGCTTATATTCAAGATGCTTTAGATAAAAAAGTATCATTTAAAGATATGTTTAAAAAAATGTCAGTTAGAAAAGATGGAACTTGTGCTATAAAATCATTTACTTCTGTAAATACAACAAATGGTCCTGAGTGTTTAAAAGTAAAAACTGGTATGGATGAGATAGCTTCAAGACTTGAAAGTAGAAGATATGCTGCTATCAAAGGTGCTACAACTGAATTTAGAAAAATGGAAGGTATAACACACGACCCTAAAAACAATATACTTTATTTGGCTATGAGTAGTATTGGAAAAGGGATGGAAGACAATAAGAAAAAAGGTAAAACAAATAATAAATATGATATCGGTGGGAACAATGATATCCAATTGAACTATAATAAATGTGGTACAGTTTATGGTATGAATATGTTATCTTTTAGTAAAGCTCACGATACAAATAATAAAACAATTGATTCTAAATATGTAACAAACTCTATGTATGGAATCATAAGCGGAACACCTGATGGATCTGTAGAAGGAAATAAATGTTCAGTAGATGGTATCGCAAATCCAGATAATATATCTTTTATACCAAATACAAATACACTAATCATAGGTGAAGATACAAAAAGTGGTCATCAAAATGATTATATTTGGTCATATAACTTAAGTGATAAGCAACTAACAAGAATCCAAACTACACCTTATGGAAGTGAGACTACATCTCCATATTTTTATAATAATATTGGTGGATTTGGATATATAATGAGTGTAGTACAGCACCCTTATGGTGAATCAGATGCCGTTACAAAAAGTGATGAGATGGCAAAAAAAGCTAGAAATAGTAATGATATAAAAGCTTATACTGGATATATCGGACCATTTCCAGTTATCAATAAATAAACAATGTTAAAAAATTTAATCACAACAACAGTCATAATAAATGCTGTTGTTGTAAATGCAAATGAAGTTGATCTAAAAAATACAACACTTTACAATAAAACACCATATATAACATCTCAATGCTATACAAAAACTGTTGATAAAAATGGAAATAAACACAACCCATGCTACTCTTGTCATACTAAAAATATAGAACCAAATTTTACTTTACAAGATGATGACTTGCAAGAAAGCTATGATTTTCCTGCATATGCACTAAAAAATCATTGGACAAATCTTTTTAAAGATAGAACCAAACAAGTTAAAGCTATTAGTGATGCTGATATATTGAAGTATATAAAAAAAGACAACTATAAACAACTAAACTCAAAACTGAACAATATACCTAAAAATTGGGATTATAACAACAATGGAAAATGGGATGGGTATATCCCTGATTGTGAATATAACTTTGATAATGAAGGTTTTGATAAAACTAAGAACAACAAATACACAGGCTGGAGAGCGTTTGGATATTATCCTTTTTTAGGTACTTTTTGGCCAACAAATGGAAGCACTGATGATGTACTAATAAGGCTTTCAAAAGATTTTCAACAAGATATAAACGGCAAATTTGATATTGAGGTATATAAATTAAATTTGACTATTATAGAATCTTTAATCAAACAAAAAACAATAGCTACAGATCTAATAGATGAGACTAAATATGGTGTAGACCTAAATCAAAATGGGAAACTTGATATTGCAAATAAGATAGTTTTTAAGTGGAAAACTCCATCTTATGATATAAAAAACAATAGATTATATAAATTTTCAATGAGTTATGTAGGATTGGCAAAAGAGAAATTAAATAGTGGAAAGCTTCATATATCTCCAGGGCTTTATCCTATAAATACAGAGTTTTTACATAGTGTTAGATATATAGATATAGATAAAAATAGTGATATCAAAATGTCATCAAGAATGAAAGAGCTAAGATATGGTATCAAAACTAGCTGGCTAAACTATAGTGACCTAGAGGATATGGGTATCTCAACTCTCAAAGAAAAAAATGATTTTCCAGATAGAACAGAGCAATATATAGGCGATATCGAGCTAGGGATTAACAATAAAAAAGGTTGGTATTATCAAGGATTTATTGAAGATAAAGATGGTGAACTAAGACCTCAAAGCTATGAAGAGACTTTGTATTGTATTGGTTGTCATACAAATATTGGAGCTATTGTAGACTCTACTTTTGTATTTTCAAGAAAATTTGAAAAAGATTCATATCAAAATGGCTGGTACCACTGGAATCAAAAAGGGCTAAAAGGTATTAAAGATAAAAAACTATCAAATGGTACAACAGAATATATAAACTATTTAAAAGTAAATAATAGTGGAGATGAGTTTAGAGAAAATAAAGAGGTATTAGAAAAATTCTTTGACAAAGATTTAAATCTTAAACAAAATGAGATAGCTAAAATAAAAAATGATATTTCACATCTTATTTTACCATCAACAAAAAGAGCATTGAGATTAAATAAAGCATATAAGGTTATAGTAGATGAACAAAGCTTTATATATGGTAGAGATGCTACAATCAAACCAGCTTTGAATGTTTATGATAAAATAGATGATGGACAATCAACTTATTTGGATAAAGTCAATTGATAAATCTTGAGTAATATATACGATAAAACAATAGCTGCTATTGTTCGTATAGCTATCACCATTGTAAAATCAGCACCAAATATTACAAATAGTAAGGTGTCTTCTATAATAGCATGAGATATCATAAGAAATGTCGCTATATAGAAGATATCCTCTTTTTTTATATTTCCTGATTTTACCTCATCTATTAGTATACCTGCACCATAGGTGATACCTAGAAATACCCCTACGACTATTGAGAATCCTTTGCTTACATTTTTTTGTGATTGCACTACAAACTTTCTACTCTTGATAAAATCCATAATAAAAATCAATACAGTAATAAGCAAGATGATTTTAATAGAAAGAGAAACAGCACTACTTATAGATCCATAAATCAAAGCAGCAAAACTATCATAAGTAGTTTTTTCAAATACAGCACTACTTAAAGTAGCTTCAAACCAAGAAGATGGAATCAAATATGTAAGATATGCCAAAAATAATCCAACACAAAATCGTAAACTATAAGAGTAGATATTTGATATCCCTATTTTCTTCATAATCACACCCTCAACCACAAGTGAGTGACAAACACCTAAAAATACAGCCAAAATACTCCATTGGTGTGGTGTCATATCAAGTGGGGCTGCAAAAGCAACTGCAGCATAAAGGTTTAGAAATATTCCACTTATTATTGCTAGTTGTCCAGTTTCAGCTGGCAATCCAATCATCTGCGTAAATGGCTCAACCAAAAATGATATATAAGATAGTGTATTATAAAAGTACAAAATATCAGCGATAATATAAATAGGAATCACAAGCTTAATCATAATCAAAGCACTTTGTAGTGATTTTTTGAGTGCTTGTTTATAGTTCAATGTTTTTTACCTTTCCCCAGACTTCCTAATGTGATACAATTTTTATGCTTATTGTATTATACATCAAAAGATGATTCTACTATCAACTCCTCATCACAATATATTTTCCCAACAAACTTATCACCAATATTAAAGTTACCCACACCTTTTGGAGTACCAGACATAATAATATCTCCATTTTCTAAAGTCATAAATCTCTCTATCTCCTCTATCATCTTTGCTGGTTTGTATATCATCAAATCATAAGTTGCAAACTGTATCAAAGTATCGTTGATAAAAAGTTCTAATTTTAGCTTAGTGATATCTCCACTAAATGGTACAAATTCACCAAATACAGCACTACTGTCAAAAGCTTTTGCTCTCTCCCATGGTAAACCTTTTTGTTTCATCTTATTTTGAATACTTGCATGTGTGAGATCAAGACCAAATCCCACACCAATTATTTTTCCAAACTCTATCAAAAAACATATCTCACCCTCAAATCTTGTATCTTCATAAAAGTAATTTAATCTATTGCTTATAGCACTATTTGGTTTATTAAAAACTACCATACTATCTGGTGTTTCATTTCCTAACTCTTCTATATGCTCTACATAGTTTCTACCAATACATACTACTTTTGATGGTGTTATTGTTTGATTATTATAATTTATTGTTTTCATAAAAATATTTTATTTAACTAAAGCTTGTAAGAGCTTTAAAATATATTCAATAGTTGTTTTACTCTATCATAATGGGAGTATTTGAACTTTTCTTTAGTTCCCCTCATCCAAATAGTGTGAAATAAACTAAAATTATTTCATTATCTTAGTTGCGACTATTGCCAATTCAAACAAACACAACTCCCAGACTAAAGTCATGGGTTCCGAATAGTTTCAATTGACATTATCTATTTTTCAACAAGCTTATAAAAAATGATTTACTTGCTTCTTCGTTATAAAGTGTTACTAATATTTCATACGCTACTGAATCATTGTATTTTACAGTTTTTCCATTAATGTTCATTTCTAAGTTTAACAATGGATATAGCTTTGAAAAACTTGGATTACTAATGAAATTTAAGATTGATGATTTAGGGGTAACAAAAAAGCTTATTTTAGTAGGAATAACTAAATCATTATTTACTAATTTTAGATTTACTACTACTTTATCCAATTTTCTATAAGCATTTTTATTTATACTCCATTGAATATCTTAAATATAAGAATTATCTTTCAATGAATTTAAAAAAGTTTCATCAACATCAAATCCACTTTTTTCCATTTTTGCCAATACTGTATCTAACCTTTTTTCTTGTTGCTCTTTATATGCAGGATTTCTATTGTCACCCATTACTACATAAGTTAAATCTTTTATAGTTGTGTGCTTAACCTTATCCATTGAATCATCAATATAAAAATATGTACCAAAAATAATTGCTGTTACAAAAATGACTTTTATTAAATGTTTCATTATTGTTCTTTTCTACATTCGTTAGTAGCTTCAAGAATGAAGTTTTGTACTGTAGTTGATGAAAGTCTATTACTAAAAACAATTGATTCTAAATCATCATATTTATCATCTAATTTATCATATACACATTCACATACAGCCTTAGAATTTCCACCTTGTGCACAATATCCTACAAATGCTGTTTCAACTTTATTTGAAAATAATACTCCGGCTAATGCTCCACCAAGTATAGCACCTATTAAAAATCCGACATAAGTATATAAAGTTTCATATTCTTTCATAAATAACTTTGCAAACCACATACCAATAAATTTTCCTGCTATTGCAAGTGGAGTACCAATAATAGTTCCAACAATAAAAACCATTAACATTCTAAAAAAACCTGAACCTACATTTCCAAAAAATATAAGTAATACCATAATTACTGCTGTTATTGCACCTGCTACTAAAAGAGAGTTTTTAGATTCTTCTGACATATTTTTCCTTTTATCCGTTTCGGATAAGTCTATCCTAATTTAATTGTAAAATTACTTAAAATATGGATATTACTATTCAAAATGGATAACAAAATGACAATTATTAATAAAATCAATTATCTAATAGAAGAGAAAAATTTAACTAAAAAAGAGTTTGCTAATATTCTTCAATCTTTAGAACCAAAATTAAATTCTACTGGTAATATTCCAAATGAACAAACCATATATGGTTACCTAAATGGAAAGAGAGAGCTAAAAGTTGAACTAATCCCATATATTGCAGAAACCTTAAATGTAACAGAACAAGAACTTTTCAGTTTTGATATAGAGTATGCAAGTGAATATAATATAAGATATAGTAAAGAGGCTAGAGAGATATTAGACTTACTGCAATATGCACCAAAAAATATGATAGAACATATCAAAAATGCACTTTATAGATTTAAAGTTAGTTATGATGAAGGTATTAAAAAAGTATAATAGACCCAATTTTTATTAGACTGTACATTCTTTGATTCTTAATCTATTTGACTGATTGAAGTTTTTATTAAATATCTCTCTTCGTTCTTAGTATCCATTTTATTACCTCATATAATTATATTATCTTATTCTAATAGATTTGTAGATATGCTTAAAAAAAATATTTAAAGGAAATAATATGAAAACAGTAACACTAACAGACAATGAAACTAAGAAAAAAATAGATTTAAATATATATGATTCTACATTAGGTAATGGTGTTATTGATATTTCACCTTTAAATAAAGAACTTGGATACTTCACTTATGACAATGGCTTTGGTATGACAGCTGGTTGTACCTCTGATATCACTTATATTGATGGTGCAAAAGGTGAGCTTTTGTATAGAGGATACCCTATAGAGTACTTAGCAAAAAATCACAACTACTTAGAAGTTTGTCATCTTTTATTACAAGGGAACTTGCCCTCAAAAGAGGAGTTTAATACTTTTGAACAAGATATGAGAATCAAAAGATACCCAAATGAGGGTATTAAAAAGATATTTGATGCCTTTCCAGATTCAGCACACCCTATGTCTGTACTCTCTTCTGCTGTATCTGCTCTTAGTGCTTTTCATCATCAACACCTGAATATAGAAGGTGAAGAGCAGTATCAAGACATGGCAAGAAGAATTATCTCAAAAATCCCAACACTAGCAGCTTATACTTATAGACACTCAATGGGTTATCCTTTGGTTTATCCTGATATGGAGAGATATTTCACAGAAAACTTTTTGTATATGATGAGATCATTTCCAGGTGGACATGAGGAGATAAGCGATATTGAAGTCAAAGCTTTAGATGCTATTTTTACCCTTCATGCAGACCATGAACAAAATGCCTCAACATCAACTGTAAGACTAGTATGTTCTACGGGAGCCCACCCTTATGGTGCTATAGTTGCAGGTATAAATGCCCTTTGGGGAAGAGCGCATGGTGGAGCAAATGAATCAGTGATTTCACAACTTGAGATGATAGGTGATGTTTCAAATGTAGATAAATATATAGCAAAAGCAAAAGATAAAAATGATCCATTTAAGCTTATGGGCTTTGGGCATAGAGTCTATAAAAGTTTTGACCCAAGAGCTAAAGTACTAAAAGAGTTAAGAGATGAGTTACAAGAGGAGCTAGGTATAAGTTCAAAACTTATTGAAATAGCAAATAAAATAGAACACATGGCACTCACAGACGAGTATTTTGTAAGTAGAAACTTATATCCAAATATTGACTTTTATTCAGGAACAATACTAGAAGCACTCAAAATACCAAGTAGTATGTTCACCCCTATATTTGTAATAGGAAGAACAGTAGGTTGGATAGCTCAATGGATGGAACAAAAAAGAGACCTATCAAATAAAATAGTAAGACCTAGACAAAGATATATGGGACCATCACGACAAGTTTAAATATTGTCTATATTACTATCTTTACCAAAACTTATATGTTGATTTGGTATAATGATTAAAATAACATAAGAGGTATTAACAATGGAATTTGCAGACCCAAAAAATGATTTAGCTTTCAAGAAAATATTTGGTGATGAAAATCATAAAAATATACTAATCTCTTTTTTAAATAGTGTTCTTGATTTTAAAGGAAATAGAACTATTGTTGATGTAACACTTGTAAATCCAGAACAAGTTCCAAAAATAGAGGAGATGAAGTTTACAGTTTTAGATATGCATGTTATAAATAAAAATGGTGAAAGATTTATAATAGAGATGCAAAAAAGGGATAATTTTGATTTTACTAAAAGATCACTTTATTATACATCTAAAGCATATGTACAACAGCTAAAGAAAAAAGAATCATATGATACTTTAAAAAAAGTATATTTTATTGGATTGTTAAATTTTAATATGTTTGATAATAAAAATTATATAAGTAGGCATCTTATACTAAACAAAGAAACATTAAAAAATGAGATAAAAGATTTTGAGTTTACTTTTATAGAACTTAATAAATTTAAAAAAGATTTAGACCAGCTTAGTGATACACTAGATAGATGGGTATATTTCTTAAAAAATGCTCAAAAACTAGATATGATACCAAAAGAGTATGAAAATATTGAGGAGTTTAAAGAAGCATTTACAATAGCTACTCAATATAATTGGACAACAAAAGAGATGCAAGTATATGACTGGGTTCAAAAAAAAGAGATGGATGCAACAGCTGAAAAATATACTGCAAAAAGAAGAATCGAAGAAGCAGAAAAAAAAGGGATTGAAAAAGGGATTGAAAAAGGTAAAGAAGATGAAAAAATAAATCTAGCTAAAAATCTATTGGATATACTAGATGATGAAACTATTGCTATCAAAACAGGTTTAGATATCTTGATAGTGGCTAATTTAAGAGAAACTGATTAAATTTTTACTACTTAAGATGAACAAGAGATATGCGATATACCAGCAATACCAAAAGATTCATTTGGCTTTTTCTTATAATATTTTTCCTCTATCTCTTTTGATTGTTCATCGTATGGATTGTTCATCACCTCTTGTAACTCTTCTATCATCTTATAGTTTTCATCTTGGGCTTTTGTATATGCTTTTACTAAAATTGATTCTCTTAGAGTATATTTTGGATTTATTTTTTTCATCTCACTTGTAGTATTTCTTACAGTTGAGTTCCATTTTTCTAGCCAATTTGACCATCTATTTTGTATACTTTTATTAGATGAGATATCACCATAAAAACTTTTTTTTAGAGTATCTATATCTTTTGGAATATTTGAAAGTTCACGAAAAAATATAGTATAGTCAACTCCTGTTTCTGTCATAAGCACCATAAGCTCTGTAAACAACTCCTCATCAAACTTATCAATCCCTAGCTTTTTTTCCCACATTTTTTCTATATCTTTTTGTATAACTTTAGCAAAATCATCTCTTATTTGATTTAGTTTTTCCAACGCTTCTGGATATGCTACAAGTAATGGTGATAACGACTTACAAAACATATTAAAGTTTTGTCTTGCTGCTTCACTTTGGTTGAAAAATGAGAAGTGAACTCCCCCACCTGTCCATGGCTGATATTGTGGGTCAAACATATCTATAAATCCAAAAGGACCATAATCAAGTCCAAATCCACCAACAGCACAATTGTCACTATTAAAATTACCTTGACAATACCCTACACGAATCCAATTTGTCACAAGAGAGCTAAGACGCTTACGAAACTCTTTTGCTAATAATAATATCTTTTCATCTAATTTTAATGAGCTATCAATCTCATCATATTCACGATCAATTGTGTGTAATAGAAGTTTTTCTAACTCATCTAATGCTTTTGGGTGTTCATTTTTTCTAGCTCGTCTAGCAAAAAGTTCAATCTGCCCAACACGAATAAAAGATGGAGCAACTCTTGTAGAGATAGCAACAGCTTCATCTATCATAACTTCAGGGTCTTTTGAATATGAATTTTGCTTAAACCATGGTCTTTTTACTGTTTCACTTTTAGAAGTATATAAGCTAAGTGACCTAGATGTAGCGATACCCAGTGCATTCATATGTTCTTGAGCCAAAAACTCTCTAACACTAGACCTTAAAACAGCCCGTCCATCTGCACCTCTACAATATGGAGTCTTCCCTCCACCTTTTAGCTGCATCTCCCAACGCTTGCCATTTAAAATACCTTCAAAAATAGAGATAGCTCTACCATCGCCATAGCCATTTCCACTTTGAAATGGACATTGTTCATAATACTCAGTCCCATAAATAGAAAGTGCATATCCGCATGCCCATCCTGTTTTGCTTAATGGCTTTGGTAGTTTTGCACTATCTCCTGAAAACATAGCTATAAAATCATCAGATATTGCAAGTGTATCATCTAAGTTAAGTTCAGAAAAAAACTTTTTACTATGTGTTATATATTTAGGCTCTTTTATTGGAGTTGGTTTTACTTTAACATAATGCCCAGAAAAAACCTCTCTAGGAGAATGATCTATTCCATCTTCTTTTGATTGTGGGTCTTTGTTTAAACTTTTTATAAATGAATAATCTGCTAACTGTGCAAACTCTTGAAATGTTTCTGTTTTTTTCATACTATTTCTATCTTTTTTTGGTTTTTTAATTTATATCATCATTATTTTAAAAAGCTATACACAGAATAAATCTAAAAGATTTAATAAGTTTTATTTAAGATTAAAGAGAATATCTTTAGTAATTATGCTAACTATTTTTACCTTTAAAATTAAACTTTGATATAAATTATATTATAATATTAATTATTAAAGATTATTAAATGTTAAAATTACTATTTTTATTATTTTTTTCTATTTCAGTTTTATTTGGTTCGTCTCAATCGTACAAAGTTTCATATGATCCAGACTATGCACCCTACTCCTACACAGTTGATGAAAAACCTTATGGTCTTTTTATAGATATCTTTAAAGAGTAGGCAAAAGTAAATCACTATAAAGTTGAATTTATCAATGGCAAAACATGGGACAACGCCATAGATTTAGCCAAAAACAATGAAGTTGATTTTTTTCTAGGTACAGATCCTTATGAAAAATGGACGAAACACTCTAAGCCTTACTATCAAACAAACACTGCTCTTTTTGCTCTAAATTCACTCACTAAGACTATTAAAACTATAGGTATTATAGGGGAGGATCTCAAAGAAGATCTTAACAATGAATTTAAAAATATTAAGGTCATCTCATATAAAACATACAAAGAGCTTGTTGATCATCTTATCTCTAAAAATATTGATGCAATTTATGATGATAGTATTGCTATTAGTGATTTTATTCAAAAAAACAATAAAAAACATCTAATAAAAAAATTAAATAGCCACTCAATAATAAGCTCTATTTGTGCCATCACTACGAATCAGAAAAAAGCTGATATTTTTACAGATGGCTTTAAAAAAATCAAACAACAACACTAACAAACCTAGAAAACAATTGGATCTATAACAACTCTCAAAAATACTTTACAGGTAATATAGATAGCAATACACTACTATCAGATGAGGAAAAAGCATGGATAAAACACAATCCAATAATAAGGCTTGGAGTGATGGACTATTGGCCACATAATGACAACGGCGATAGTTTTCACACAGAACTACTCAAACTTATCAATAAATACTTAGGGACAAATTTTATTCCTATTAAATATGATGCATGGAGTAGTGGATTTTCAGCGGCTACTCATGGGGTTGATCTTCATGGTATTATGGGGCTTTCATATAGTAAAGATAGAGAAGAGAAGTATTTTA
>JAYEJC010000173.1:0-14201 GCA_034660335.1 Campylobacterota bacterium | reverse complement strand
TGTTGAGGATAATACAGAAACAGTTAGTGGTCAAGGTTTGGCAGCTTATATTCAAAGTGGTAATGCATTTATTGATTGTAATCAAAATGGTACACAAGATTCTGATGAAGCAAATACATCAACTTCTGCTGATGGTACTTTTAGTGTAGTAACATCTTGTACAAATTATGATATAGTGATTGATGGTGGTGTGAACTCAGTAACAGGATTAACTATACCTTATCCTACAATTGCTCCAAAAGGTTATACAAAGGTTTCACCTATTACTACTATGCTAACAGGTTTGGATACTGACGAGCAAGAAAGTTTACTTGCTAATTTAGGCTTAGTGGCTTCTGACTTAAATACTGACTATAATAATGTTGATGATAATGCTACAGTTCAAGCAAAAATATCAAAAATTGCAGCGATAAAAAGTTATGTTGAAACAGCTATGACTACATCGACTGATTTTGATGCAGTAAAAACTATAGCAAAATCTTTTTCTACAGCAATTGAATCTGCAAAAGGTGAGAATGATTCTGTAGATTTTTCTAAGACAAGTGTTCTTGCAACTTTAACATCAAGTTTGGTTGAAGAGATAACTAAAAATGATTCTGATCTTGCAACAGGCTTAAATACAGCACTAGAAACTCAGCAAGAAAACATTGCTAAAACAGCAGTTGCTACAAAAGAGACTTTAGTTGATTTATTAAAAACTATTGAAAATACAAATGCAACTATAATTGTTAGTAATGATGACTCTATATCAAAAGTAAGTGTTGGTAGTATTAATATTGGAGATCAAAATTTAACATTAACAAATGGTACAACATTTACGCACAGTATAACATCATCATCTAGTACAACTATAAATGATTTTTTTAATATTTCTTTAACTGATTTAAATGTTACAAAAGCATTTGATGAACAAACTGTTACATTATCAGCTGAAATTAAAGATGCTAACAATGAAGTTAAACTTGAAATAGATGGTGTGAAAATTACAGGTACAACTAGTACTATAACTTCTACAATACCAATAAAATCTAATGTAACAATAACACAATCAGGATTAGTTAGTTTAACTAATATTATGGGTTCAAGTGCTACTGTTGCTACTAAAACAGCATTATCAAATACAGATTTAAATGTAAATGTTGAGTCAATATTAACTGCACTTGGTAGTAGCAACAAGATAAGTGAATCTATAGATGCACTTAATACATATATACAACAAGAAGGTAACTATACAGTAACTCTTGAAATAACTGGTTTAGATACTAAAACAGTATTTATACCTACAATCATAGGTACAATTGAAGTTAAATAATTAACTTAAGAATCTACGACTTTAGTCGTGGCTACTTAAATACAAAGAAAAAAGGGTACATCAAAAGATGTACCCTTTTTTTATCTACTTATTAACAAAACACTTGATATAATTCAATATGAAATTCAAACTACTAAAAACTACTACTATATGTATAGCTATATTATTTCACATAGGGTGTGGAGAAGATGAAAAGAGACCCAATCTCATACTTGAACAAAACGATGATAATAATAATGATGATAACGACACCATATATCAAGCTAGTCAGGTATATGAAGTGGAGAGGGGTGCTGTATATGGTGCTAAAGTCGTAGATGCAAATGGCTTGTTTGCTCTACAAGATATAGATACAAATATATATAGATTTAGTGTTGTACCTACATATCCTATAGTTGTATCAAGTGGATGGATAGATATAGATAGTGATCAAAACAAAAGCAGATCTGATATAGAGCTTGATATAGAGCTTAGCTCATACTACTCTTCTATCACACCAGTTACTACTATACTAGCTGAATCAAACGATACAAAAAGAGAAGCCATAGAGTCAAAACTCACTCAATACTTTGACCTAAATAGTAGCGAACTTATACAGATACCATCAAAATCAACAAATCAAAACCTAGCAGTACTCACAAATGCTATCTACAAATCATCCAAAGAAAACAATACAACTATAAAAGAGCTATTTAACTACAAAACACTAATAGAAGAGAACAATCAAACTCTAAAACAATCTTACGATGAGCTATTTTCGATATCAGATACAAGTATATACACAAATGGAAAGATAGACTCACTAAAGCTTGAAAAATACCTTTTTGATACAAACAATTCACTTTTTACAAAGCTAGAAAATCTAGGAACAATAGAAAACAAAATAAAACTCTCAAGTGATGATATAGAAGATATATGGGAAATAAGCTTTAAAATAGATAGTGACTATAACTATACAGACTTTGATATAGGGGTGGAGTTTATAAAGTATGAGGATGATGGATCGAATGACAAGGGTGAATTTGTATACACAAATCTAAGCATAACAGATGGAAATATCTCAACACCAACAGAACTAAGAGTATATGGATATGGAGATAGTGGTAGTGGTGGTACTTGGTTTGATACAAGCTACAACCCCCAGCAAGTACTTGAAAAGTCTATAACTCTTGATGATAATATTTTGAGCTTAAACCTAGGCTATGTGATGAAAAACCAAAGTGCAGTTAGTGAGACGACATTTAAAGTCAAAACAACTTATGATATCACTATAGTAGCATCTAAGCCTATATTTAAATACTCTAGTACAAAATCATTGGAACTAATAAATAAAAAATATAGCTTTTTAAATAAATATGGGATGACAAGTGAAATACAGATTAAATAAGGTAGTACTATTTAGCCTTTTTGCTATATGTTTAAATGGAAAAAATATAAACTACCAATCCCATTATATCCATACACTTACTACACCAAAAGATGATATGACACTCTCTTTTGCTTATTTGCTTTTAAATGATAGTGTAGATATCTTAGATATCAAAGAATCAGAATTTGGTCAAAATGACAAATACACCTCCATAGGTGACTTAACAGGCTATGATGTTAGATTTACTTATGGTGTATCTGATAATCTAATGCTATCATATAACAACTCAGAACAAAGTATAGCTTATGGAAACTCAAATCTAACAAACAATAGAAATGATATTTTTCTTAGATATAATTTTTTTAATAATAGTTCAGATATATTAAATAGTGGTATTAGTATAGACTTAGGATATACAAAAAATAAACTATTTGATAAATACTTCACAAACTCAAATGATATAGAAGAGCTACTCAAAAGATATAAGTATTCAAATATAGATGTACCATGGGTAGGGGTAGTAAATACAAGTGATTCTAGTATATATAGTAGAGTCTTGAGTGGGTTTTGTATCAATAATACTATTGTAGATTTTTTTATAGGTCTTAAATCTACAAAAATAAAAAACTATGTAGTATCTACTAGTACTACAAACAATATGGACCTATCAAGAGATGAATTGATATATTCTATTGGATTTAATATCACGCAAGATTTTCAAGCGTATTTTATAGAGCTTGGCTATGAATATGATAGATTTAGCAGAGATGAGGGGCTTGATTATATTGATTTTAATCATATAGTAGATCTAACACTTGGATACAATATAGATAAAAACTTTATGATATATACAAGTGGAAAAGCTATGTATAGACAATTTAATGGACAAATACCTTATCTATACAACAAATACACCCAAACCACATACGACCACAAATATGGATACGCAACACTAGGTATAAAATACAGCTACTAGAAAGAATGTGGCTCGCTCCCATCGTCCTCCCGACTGAATTCCCATCAGAGACGATGGGAACTAGAAAAGTAGTGCAAGCTTTTTTTTATTTGTATATAATATTCTTTTATGATATAATTTTATCATGGCAAAAATTGATGAACTTAAAGAGATCAAATCAGATTTAAAAGAAGTTTTTAAAGTATTTTTATATTTTATTTTGGGAATATTAACAGGTATGGCGACTATTGCATATAAGGTACTTACTCATGAAGTTGGTGCTTATATGATTGTCGTAGCAGGAATTGGCTTAATAGTGGTTTTTTTGATTGCTCTTTATACACTAAAAATTTGGCAAAAAATGCAAAAAATAAATGAGGAGATGGGTAATGTTTGATATAAATATAATCGGTGGTTTTTCTATTATTATTTTAGGTGGTATATTTCTTGTTTGGTTCACAAAAAAATTAACATCACTAAAAACACCTTAAAAATTCTATTCAGCTCGCTCCCATCGTCCTCGATGGGAGTGTATATTGTTGTTTAATAACTTTAAAAATAGCAAAATATAAGTATGAATTCCCATCAGAGACGATGGGAACTAGAAAGGAATCTGGACTTCAGTCCAGACTGTTAATATGCCCGACTGAAGTCAGCGTTCCGTGTTGGTTTGCCCCGACTGAAGTCGGTGTTCCGATGGGATTTTGTTTATATAGCCTCTATCTCTTTTATAATATTTTGAATAATCCAATCAGGTGTAGAAGCACCAGCAGTCACACCACAAATATTTTTATCGACAAACCACTCGTTTTCTAGCTCAGCCTCATCCTCTATTAGATAACTGTTTTTACAACTCTCTTTAGATATAGAAAAAAGCTGCTTTGTATTTGAAGAGTTTTTTCCACCTATTACAATCATCACATCAACTTCATCCGCAAGCTCTCTAGTAGCAGCTTGATTCTCAAAAGTAGCATCACAAATAGTATTAAAAACCCGTACCTCTTTGCAGTCCAAAATAAGATGATTTACTATATCAAGATATTTATCTTTTTGTCTTGTGGTTTGTGCTACGGTAGCTATCTTGTCATATCTAAAAGCTATATCATTTAGCTCCTCTTTTTCCAACACAACATGAACATCATCTCCATAGCTTTTCACACCTTTTACCTCTGGATGATTTTCATCACCAAAGATAACTATACTATACTTATCTTTTGACATATTTTTTACTATTTGTTGAGGTGTAGTCACAAATGGACAAGTAGCATTTATCACATTTATATTTTTGTTTTTCAAAGCTTTGAGATCATCTTTTACGATACCATGCGTTCTAATAATCACAGTGTCATTCTCTTTTGCTTCATCTATACTCTCATATAAACCTACATTAAAATTATCTTTTAATCTCTCTATCTCTTTTTGATTGTGTATCAAAGGACCCATAGTAGCTGAGTTTTTATGCTCTTGTGCTATTTTTATAGCTCTTTTTACACCAAAACAAAATCCATAGCTAGATGCTAGTTTTACTCTCATAGTTTATCCCTTCAAAGAGTCAAGTATCTCTACAAAATTTGGAAAAGATGTATCGATACATTGAGTATCTTCTATATCCATACCACACAACAATCCACCAATAGCAAAACTCATAGCGATTCTATGATCTCCATCTGAGTTTATTGTTGCTTTTTTTAAAGTAGAGCCACCAACTATTTTGTATCCATCTTCAAACTCAACAAACTTTACACCACAAAGTGCTAGATTGTTTACAACACTAGAGATTCTATCACTCTCTTTTACCCTTAGTTCTTTTGCATTTTTGACTACACTTTCACCTTTGGCTATAGACATAGCAATACTAAGTGCAGGTAGTTCATCTATAAGCCATGCGATATTTGAATCCACAGTCACACCATGAAGTGTAGCATACTCTACTACTATATCACCAATAGGCTCATATATATCTTCTGTTTGGATATAGCTAACCTTAGCACCCATTTTTTCCAATATCTTATATGCTTCAATTCTAGTAGGATTTAGTGTTAGGTTTTTTAAAACCACTCTAGACCCAGGTACACAAGCAGCAGCAACAGCAAAGAAAAATGCACTAGATGGATCAGTAGGAACAGTGATATTTAGTGGATTTAGTTTTTTTTGAAGTGGCTCTATTTGTATATATCCATCATCATTTGTTTTTATACTTGCACCCATACCATTTAGCATTCTCTCTGTATGGTCACGACTAAGTAGATCCTCTTTGTAGAAGCACACACTATGACTTTGTAGAGCTGCTAAGATAAGAGCTGATTTTACTTGGGCTGAGTCTATTGGACTTCTATACTTAAAAGAATCAAGCTTAGAGCCTCTTATATGAAGTGGAGCTTTGTTTCCATCCTCTCTACCATCTACTTTTGCACCAATATTTCTCAAAGGTTGAAGTACTCTTTTCATAGGTCTACTTCTTAGGTATTTATCCCCTGTAAGTACAAAGCTACCCTCAATACCAGCTAAAAGTCCAGCATAAAGTCTCATCCCAGTTCCAGCATTTCCACAATCCAAAACATCATCAGGTTCACAAAGTTTGTGTGGAGGAATGATAGTGATAGTATCACCATCATCTTCTACTTTTGCACCTAATTTTTGAGCTATTTTAAGTGAATCCATAGTATCTTCACCACGAAGATAGTTTTTTATAATAGATGGCTTATCACTAAGCAAGCTAAACATAGCACATCTATGTGATATAGATTTATCACTTGCTATGTTGTTTATTGTTATATCAAAAGATTTATTTAGTTTTGAGATACTTAGAGTTTCCATTATCTGATACCTATATTTAGCTCTTTTTGTAGTTTTTCTAATATTTGCTCAATTATATTATTTATCTCTGATTCTTCCATAGTTTTTATCTCTGATTGTAAAACAAATTTAATAGTCAAACTCTCATTTGAACCTAGCTTATCATCACTATAGATATCTACTAAGTTGTATTGTTTTATTTCAGATATATTAAGAGAGTTTATCACCTTTTTGATCTCTTTGTATTCTAAATCTTTTGGTGCTATGATACTTAAGTCTCTTTTTGAAGATTGAAACTTAGATATATTTGATGCAAATATAGTAATGCTTTGAAGTTTATTGAACTCTATTTCACAAACAAAAGTTTCATTGTCTATATCAAAATCCTTTGATACATTTGGGTGTAGCTTATAAAGCTCACCTATTTTGATACCATCTTTTAAGATATTTGCATTTTGGTATGGGTGTACAAAACTATTTTTTGTTTTTTCTATTGTTTCTAGCTCAAAATCACCAACTATACTAGATACTTTTTGTGCAAAAGCAAAAAAATCAACCTTTTGTGGTTTTCCACCATTTTCAACAGATTCATTCTCTTTGTTTCCACTTTGGATAAATGCTAAAGTTTTTGTTTCTTCCCTTTTTTCATTGAACTTAATCCCTATCTCAAATAAACCTAAAGATTTGTATCCTTGTTTTGTATTGTGTGATACTGCTTGTGCTAGATTTAGAGCTATATTTGTTCTAAATGTATTTAGTTCATTTACTATTGGATTTAAGATATCAAGTTTTGTTGATACTTTTGGTAGTTTGTACTTGTCCAATAAATCTTTGTTTGTAAAAACATAAGTGATAGTCTCAAAAAAACCATTTGCTATAGACTTTGCTCTTATATCATTTTGAAGTAACAATCTATTTGATGTGGTGTTTATTCTATTGTATTCTTCTATTTGAAGTGGTTTTGATTTTATCTTATCAATACCTATTATTCTTACTATCTCTTCTGTGATATCTGCGATATTTTTTATATCGTGTCTAAAATTTGGTATAGTAATAGTAAGTGCATCGTGACCATTTGTTTTGACTTCAAAACCTAGAGACATAAGTATCTTTATGATCTCGTTTTTGTCTATATCTTGACCGATTATTGCATTGATTTTATTTAGGTGTACTGTGATTATATTTTCTTGTATCTCACTTATGAAGTCTTTTCTTCCATTGTATATAGTAGCACCATGTTCTGATATAAATGATGTTAGTTTATCAATACCAAATGATAAGTTTGGTTCACTACCTCTTGATGTTCTGTAGTATATATCACCTGTTTTTTCTTTTTTATCAAATACTTTTTGTGATAAAACTTCTGGGTTTGTATAGCTAGCTTCTATTATTACTTCATTGTCGTTGTCAGTTATTTCACCTGATTCTATACCTATTGTACTTAAAAGAACTTTTCCGCTTACTGTATCAAAGCCATTTTTATTTTGTTTTATATCGAGTGATAAAAGTTTGTTTGATTGTTTTGATGCAATAGATTTAGAATAAACATTTAAAACAACACCAGTACAGTGTGTAGTATATGCAATAGCTGTCTCTATATCTGATTTTTTTAGTTGGTCTATTGTAGAAGCTCTTAGGTTTTCTAGTAAATTTAGTTTGAAGTTTGTGATATCTGCTGCTTTGTATACCAAGTTTGCTTCACAGTTTGTATCATAGTTTACATCAAAAAATTGTCCAATACCTTTATGGTTTGTAGTAACAGCTGTTTCTAAAATATTTAAAGAGATATTAAAATATGTGCTAAGTTCTCTTGTTATTCCATTTATACTAAGGCAGTCACCTCTGTTTGCTGTAAGTTCTATCTCTATAATCTCATCGTTTAATAATGGATAGTTACAAAGTTCATTTCCTAGTTTTAGCTCACCTATAGAATCATCAAGAACTAAAATACCATCATTTAGTTTTGCAAGACCTATCTCTGTAGAGCTACATATCATACCGTTTGATGCTACACCTCTTAGTTTGGCTGCTTTTATAATAAAATCATTGCCAAGGTCTGCACCTACAAGGGCTGCTGGGATTATTTGACCTTTTGCTACATTTGAAGCACCACATACAATTTGAACTACCTCTTTACCTACATCTACTTGACATATATTTAGCTTGTCTGCATCTGGATGTTTTTCGCAACTTTGTACTTTTCCTATCACTATTTTTTTTGGTATAGAAACTTTTTTTACACTATCTACTTCTAACCCAATAGAATCTAAAGCTTTACAGATATCATCTGTACTTAAACTTGAAATATCAAGATACTCTTGTATCCATTGTCTTGTTATAATCATCTAAACTGTCCTAATAATCTAATGTCACTCTCAAATAAAGATCTTAAATCTCCTATTTTATGTATAAGCATAGCAAATCTTTCAATTCCTAAACCAAAGGCATAACCACTTACATTTTTGTATCCAACTGCTTTGAATACATTTTCATCAACTATACCACAACCTAATACTTCAAGCCAACCTGTGTGTGAACAAACTCTACATCCACAAGATTTTCCAGTTTTTTCATCTTTACAAAAAATACAAGATATATCAACCTCTGCTGATGGCTCTGTAAATGGGAAAAATGAAGGTCTAAATCTAACTTCAACTTCACCAAACATATGGTGCAAAAACTCCTCCATCACAAACTTTAGATTTGCAAAAGATACTACACCATCTTTCTCTACAACTAGTCCCTCTATTTGGTGAAACATTGGAGTGTGTGTGATATCAAAATCTTTTCTAAAAACAGTACCTGGAGCTATCATACGAATTGGTGGTTTTGTATTTTTCATAGTTCTAATTTGTACAGGGCTTGTATGTGTTCGAAGCACTGCACCATCTTTACAATAAAAAGTATCTTGCATATCTCTAGCTGGATGGTATGCAGGTAAGTTCAATGCTTCAAAGTTATGAAAATCATCTTCTACTAAAGGACCCTCTTCAATACTAAAGTTTAAGTTTTGAAAATATGTTGTTATTTTATTTAATGTATAAGATACAGGATGGTATGCACCATTGTTTTTGTTTGTATTAAATTTTGATACATCTATTTTCTCAGACTCCAACATCTTCTCTAGTTCTTGGGCTAGAAGTGTTGTTTTTTTACTCTCTAATGCTGTAGTTACTGATGCTTTTTGTTTATTTAAATTTTGTGCAAATGCTTTTTTTTCTTCATTGGGTACACTTTTCATTTTGGCAAATTCAAGTGTTAATACACCTTTTTTACCTAAAATATCAACTCTTAATTGTTCTAAAGTTTCTAAAGAATCACAGCTGTTTATCTTATCTAACCATTCGTTCAAATGTTGCTCCTGTTAAGTTGGGTTTTATAATTTCATTTATTAATAATCGTGATTATATTTAAAAATTGTTTATAGTTTGGTTAGATAGTCTTTTAAGAGGTCTCCAGCTCAATTTACTATTAAGTTTTAATTAAGATTAAGAAAGAAATTACGCGTGATTTGATGAGCTATAGCAATATTATGATATAATATCAAAAACTTAAAGGATTAACTATTATTTTAAATAACTTATCGCTATTAGAGCAGTTTACACTTTTTTGTAAAGAAAACAATCCAGAAAATATGGAGGTCGCTATTGAATATTTTTCTATATTTGGTGGTCTTGATATCAAAGTAAACACAACACTTAGTTTAGAAGATTCAATACAAAATTTAATTTTGGATGACTATAGATATCTTAGAAATATTATGACTGATTTGACATCAAATGACCCATTGTTATTATCTATCTTAAGTGGTGCAGCCCTTGGAGATAGAAGAACAAACTCTTCATTTAGAAGAGCAAAAGTCTCTTTTGCAACTGGTATGGAGTGTGTAGAAGAGCTTTGTGATATGGGTGTGATAAGTTTAGAAAAATCTTTGCAACACCTTATAAACCAAAGTGGATATGGTGATGTCTCAAAAAAGATATTATTTAAAAATCCATTTGTACGATTTTGGTTTGCTTTTATCTCACCAATTTTTAAAGGTGTAAGAGATGGTAATTATGAAGAGTTTTATAAAGAGTTTCAAAATAGAAAATCACAATTTTTTGAGCTAATATTTCAAGAGCTTTCAATGGAGTTTTTAAAACAACAATTTAAAAATGAAGAGATATCACAAGTAGGAAGATATTGGGATGAGTATATTGATATAGATATGATTATTAAAACTAATAGTGGAAAAATAATAGTAGCAAATTCAAAATATACAAACAACAAACTAAAAAAAGCAGAATTAACAAAGCTTCAAAAAGATTGTGAAACTATAGATTTAAAAGTAGATATTTTTGCTCTATTTTCAAAAAAAGGTTACTCAAATGAACTAAAGTCTCTAAAAGGTGATGGGCTTAAACTTTATACTATAAAAAGTTTAAAAGCTTTAAAACAGTTTAGATATAATATAATCAAATAATAGATGATAACTACAAACAAGGATTTATATATGTGTATATTTTGTAAAATAATAGAAGGTGAGATACCAAATAAAACGATACTAGAAAATGATAATTTCTTGGCATTTGAGGATATAAATCCACAAGCTAAGATACATGCTTTGATTATTCCAAAGCTTCATATTGAGTCATTTAATGATATGACTCCAAATATAATGGCAGAGATGACTAGCTTTATTCAAGAGGTAGCTTTAACTTTAGGGGCTAAAAGTGATGGATATAGACTAATCACAAATATTGGTCAAAATGGTGGACAAGAGGTATCTCATATACATTTTCATCTTTTAGCAGGTGAAAAGCTAGGGGCATTGGTATAATGCAAGTTTTTGGTAAGTTTAAAGTAATCCATGAGCTTGAATATTTAGTAAAAACATATCTTTATATCAGTGAAGATAAAGATGATATCTGTGATGTTGATAGATTAAATTTATTATTAAAAAGAAGAAATAAAAATGTAGCAGGAACATTGTTTTTATACAATCCAGCTACAGCTCCTATTGGCTATAAAGTAGATGAAAGACTACAAAATCAAGATTTTGTTTTTGATAATAATTTTGTAGAGATACAGCTAGAAGATGCAGTAAGAATAGTTGGAAAAAATCTTAAAAGATACAGAGGTAAACTTATTGAGATAAAATACCTATTTAACTATAATAAAAAAGATATACAACCAACTAGCACACTTGAGGTGTTTGATATGGACTTAGAAAAACTACAAACAAATCTTTTAACTGTATTTGCAAAACAAGATAATTTTCATGACTATAAAAATATCAGCTACAATGGTCAGTTTATATTTTTTGCATGGGGTCATAAGTTTGATAGACATCATACAAATATATCTACATACGCTGCAAATATCGCACAATGGGCGAAAAAAACAGGAAAAGCGATAACATTCGTTTATGATGGAAGTCAAGAGGAAGATTATAGTTTTGAATATACAAGATTTATAGTACCAGATAACTTTGGAAAACTAAAATCAATTGTACCTTTTGCAATAGGTGAAATATTTGATCAAGATACAATCAAACCATATTGTATAAAAAATTTAAAATAGGGGTTAAAATATATGTTTAAAAAGTTAAGAGTATCCACAAAAATTATAATACCAATTGTTATTATACTAACACTTGGAAATATTATAACAAACTATATCACAACTACACAGATGTCTTTATTGTCAAAAAACAATGCAAAAGAATCATTAAGTATGCTAACAGACTCGATATTTATCACTCTTAGAAATGCTATGAATACAGGTGATCCAGCTATTATTAAACATGCTGAAAACCAAAGTAGAGAAGAGATAAAAGGTCTTACAAACTTAACAGTAGCAAAAAGTCAAGAAACTATAGATATATACTCACCAGGTGGATTATTTACAACTGATAAAGATATATTAAATAGCTTTAATACAAAACAAGAACAAGTATTAGAAGTCTATAAAGATGAGTCGCATTTTTTAAGAGTACTTAGACCTATGATAGCTACACCTGATTGTTTGATGTGTCATGCAAATCAAAAAGAGGGTGATGTTGTTGGTGTTATTGATCTTACATTTTCTTTAGATGTTTCAGATGATACTATTAGTGATACTATATCTTTTATCCTTTTGATATCACTTAGTGTTATTGTTCTTACTCTAATAGTAGTTTGGATAGTAGCCAAAAAAACTACACAGCCATTACAAGACTTGAAAAATGAGCTAAACTTATTTTTCGCTTTTTTAGCAAAACAGAAAGATACAATAGAGCCTTTTAAAGTACATAGTATGGATGAGATAGGTGAGATGGTAGTATCAATAAATGAAAATATAGAAAAAACAATAAAAGGTCTAAATCAAGATGCTTTAGCTATACAAGAGAGTTCTTTGGTATGTGAGCAAGTGTCATTAGGATATTTAAAAGATATTAAAATAAACGCAAAAGCAAATAATCCAGAGATAAACAATCTAACTGAGATTGTTAATAAATTGATATCATCTATGAATTATAATATCAATAGATCTTTGGTGAGTTTGGATCGTTATGCTAATGATCAGTATACATGTAGAGTAGAATCAAAAGGTAAAACATCTGGAGAGATAAAAAAGCTATTTGAACAAGTAAATTTACTTGGTGAAACACTAACAAAACTAAGTGGACAAAACCTAAAAAATGGTAAAGCACTACAACAAACATCTTTAGAGTTTAGTACAAATGTGAAAAAACTAGCAATCTCTTCAAAAGAGCAAGAGCAATCTTTGGATAATACATCACATATGTTAAAAGATATGACAGGCAACTTGCAAAATACCACAAAAAATAGTCAAAAGATGTCACAATATGCAGATCAAGTAACACAATCATCAAGTAATGGTCAAAAACTAGCACTACAAACAGTAACATCTATGCAAAATATAAATGAAAAAGTAAATGCTATAAATGAATCAATAACAGTGATAGATCAAATCGCATTTCAAACAAATATACTTTCACTAAACGCAGCAGTAGAAGCAGCAACAGCAGGTGAAGCAGGTAAAGGATTCGCAGTAGTTGCACAAGAGGTAAGAAACTTAGCTAGTAGAAGTGCAGAAGCTGCAAATGAGATAAAAGAGCTAGTATCAGTAGCAACAGAACAATCTCAAGATGGTAGCAAAATAGCTTCTGATATGATAGAGGGATACAATAATTTAAATGATAATATAGCTTTAACTACAGATATAATTGAAGTAGTAAGTGAAGATACAAAACAGCAGCGTAAAAAAATAGAACAGATAAATGAGGATATAGCAAAGCTTGATATTATCACAAAAGAGAATGCAAAAATAGCAAATGCAACAAATCTAGTAGCCCAACAATCAAGCGACATAGCCCAAAAAATTGTAAATGATGCATCTGATAAAAGTTTTAATGGTAAAGATAATATCAAAGTTAGAAAAAACCTTATAGATCCATTTTTTGAAGGTAAAGAGCGAAGAAAAATAGAGAAAGGCTTAAAAGGGGATAGGAGAAAAGCTAGATAATCCTCTAAATCTAATACCAAATCAAAATTATAACTATCACTTAAATAGTACAAGTTGTGCTTGATAAGTAATATTTTTAGATGTAGGACTAGCTAGCTAGTTCAAATCTAAAAATATTGCTTAGTAAGTGCAAATTGTACTACCTGTAAGGAAAATAGCTTAAAAGGTATCTTGCAAAAAATATTATCTCACTTTAGCTAAGGCTAGAGTTTCGATAATATTTTTCACAATCTACTCTTTTATCTATTTTTTTAAGT
>JAYEJC010000172.1:0-3529 GCA_034660335.1 Campylobacterota bacterium | reverse complement strand
CACTTAAAGAGAGTTCAAAACTAAGCTGGGTGTTTATAATATTGATGATATTAAGCACTCTACTTGCTACTACTGGATTATTTCAAAGTTCCGCTCCTGTTATAATTGGTGCTATGATATTAGCACCACTTATGGCACCTATTATCTCCTTATCTATGGGTATTGCACGAAGTGAAAATTTGCTTATAAACAATAGTATCAAAACACTTATTTATGGTATTGTTACTGCTTTGTTTTTCTCATGTATCTATACCTATTTTATGCCACTATCTATTGTGACTCCTGAGATGAGAGGAAGACTAAATCCAAATATCTTAGATCTTATGGTAGCTATTTTTTCTGGTATAGCTGGAGCATATGCAAACTCTAAAAGTGAAGTTGCTAAAAGTTTGGCAGGTGTAGCAATAGCAGTAGCACTTGTGCCACCACTTAGTGTAACAGGTATTGGAATAGGGTGGGGCAACTTAGATATTATATATGGTTCTTTTTTACTTTTTATTACCAACCTTGTAGGGATATCACTTGCTGCTTCTATTACATTTGTAGTGTTGGGGTATGCACCTATACATAGAGCAAAAAAAGGTTTGGTTTATAGTTTTATAGTTTTATCATTTATCACTATACCTTTGGTTCTCTCTTTTGGAAAAGTGATAAAACAAAATCATATTTTAAATCAACTTAACAATAAGTACTACACCATTAACAATAAAAAAATAGATATAGATATTTTAGAGGTAAATCTCAACAGTAATAAACCTATTTTATATATCCAAACAACAAGTGACCAACTTCTTAATAAACAAGATTTAAATATTTTGAATAGTAAGATATCAAAACAGATAAAAGAGCCTTTAGTTTTAAATATTGAGATGAAAACAATTGTAAAATGAAAAAGAACTTTTTTATCTTTAGATTATGTTAAAAGTGTAGCATAAGGTAAAGGTACTACTGAGTACTTACACAAACCTGTAAGTAGAGCTAAGTTAAAAGGTGCTTTGGAAAAAGCCAAAAAAGAGATGATGGATTTAAAAAAGGGACTACTTCAAAAGTAGCCCCTAAATTCAATAAAGTTTAGTTACTAGAAATAGTAACAAAAATATTATTATAAATATCGGATTTATCATAATAATGTACCTCCTTTATAGACTTTGGATGCACATAAAAAAAGGTTGAGGCTCATGACTTCCCCAACCTAGTTTTTATACACCCTTTGATCTATAAAAGAGTTTTATTATGAAATCCGACATTCATTAAAGAGATTATACAAGACTAGAACTAAATTAAATATAAAAGGAAAACGATGAAAAAACAAACAAGAAAAGAAAAAGCCTTTTTATAAAGAATAGCTTAAATTGATAAAGGAATATTAAAAAGACAATATCTTATTGACAATAAGTTTTAAAATAACATTTTCAGGAAAAATATTTAGTTCATAACTATGAAACAGAACTAAAACCATCTACAACTATAAACTCAACTATAGAACATGATAGCACGGCATCTGTTTCTATGGGTGTTGTTTATAAGTTTTAATTGGTACAAAATCAACTATATGAAAAGGTGACTTTATACCTTTTCATACTCAACTTTAGAGATATTTCGCTCCTTAGTATCAAACTCAATCCCAACTAAATATATATCTTTTTTATCATCTAAATATTTCTCATGATATTTTTTATCTTTTATTTGTTGTAAAGCAGATTTTCCATCAACTTTAAATTCAAAGATATAAATAGCAGTGTCAAATTTAACTGTTAAATCGATTCGACCTTTATTTGTGCAATCTTCACCAATAAGATCAAATCCTAAAGCTTTTATATAAGCATAAAATACACTTACATAGTATCCTTCATATTCGTACATTTTATTTTTAGTAAATAAGTTATAAGGGATTGATGCAAAGAGTGCTTTTATGTTTATTTCAAGACTGGTAAAATTATGCGATGCTAGTGATTCGTATATATTATTTTTAATCTGTAGTGGTTGTTGTATTTTACTCATAAAATCTGCAATACTACCTATAAGAGATATTTTCACCTCTTGATTTGGTATAGTTAAGTGATATTTTGGTGTACCATCAAAATTTTCTGAAACTTTGCTAATTGTAAGATACCCAGTTTGCCACATCAAAGTCTCTAACTCTATATAGTCTACATCAAAACTATTGAGCATAGCTTCATCTTTTATTATATTTTCTAAGTTTGGTAAAAAATAGTTATTTTTTTCTATGATTTTTAAAAGAAATGAAGGTGTTGCAGTAGAAAACCAATAGTTTCTATAAGCAAAGTTGTTTGATATAAAAAGAAGTATATCAAAAGGGTTATATACTCCTTCACCTAAAAACTTATATCCATTGTACCACTTTCTTATTCTTTGAAAATCGCAACCTTTAAGATGTTTCGCAAAGACAGTTTCTATATCATTTTGAGTATATCCACATATTGTAGAATAGTTTGGATTTAAAGTTATATCGTGTATATTATTAAGTCCAGAAAATAAACTAACTTTTGAGAACTTTGAAACACCTGTGATAAATACAAACTTGATATACTCATCTGCACCTTTTATAACACTGTAGAAGTTTTTTAGTTCATCTCTTCTTTTTGTGGCTTCTATTTTATTGTCAATATTATCAAGTATTGGTTTGTCATATTCATCTACAAGTATAACTACTTTTTTATTGTATTTTTTATAAGACTCTTTTATAAGCTTTCTAAAACAACCTGCTACATTGAAATCTTTTGGACACTCTATATCAAGATTTTCTTGGTTATCTATTAGTATTTGATATAGTGTTTGATTGAAGCCATCAGTACTTGAAAAATCCCCATCATTTAAACTTATTCGTATCACTGGATACTTACTAAACTCATAGCCATTTTTATAAATACTAAGATCTTTAAAAACTTCTTTGTTTTGTTCATCTGTTTCAAAGATAGTACGAAGTGTATCAAGCATCAAAGACTTACCAAATCTTCTAGGACGAGATAAAAAGTAGTATTGACCATTTTCTATTAGATTTTGAGCTATATCAGTTTTATCTACATATAGATAATCTTCTTCAATAATAGTTCGTAGTGTTGATATACCTATAGGTAGTTTTTTTAGTTTCATTTTTGACCTTTTGATTTAAAAATTTATTATAACATATCTACTAGACAAAATACAAAACTATTGTTATACCAAAAATCCACCAAAAAACCCAATTTTAAACCTTAATCTAATATAAAAGTAGCCTTTTAAACTTAAGATCAACTTGAATTAAGATTTTGCAATCCTCTACAAAGACGACAACCATAGGTCACAGTGTAAATTTTAGAATTTGTACCAAAAAGTCACTATTGAGTCCCTTTTCATTGTTACACTATTTTATAAGAAAAAAGTGAAAGGAAATCTTGCCAGATTTTGAACATATCAAGATATTGTTTGTAGATGATCAAACTGAAACTATAAGTAACTATATAGAGTACTTAAGAAGATACTGTTTCGTAGTAGATACTGCCTATGATGGTATCGATGCATATAAAAA
>JAYEJC010000171.1:3098-14247 GCA_034660335.1 Campylobacterota bacterium | reverse complement strand
ATCTTTTTGAATCAGTCTACGGTGTAGGATATAGACTAAAGAGATAAATTTCTCTTTAGTTGTTTTTATTCAAAGCGTTTTGTGCTGCTTTGACTATTGGATATGTTGTTGGTGCTGCTGTTAGTAGTGGTTGAGTTGCTACTTGAAGTGATATAATATTGTGAATTGTTAGCTCTGCTTCAATTGCAAGTCCAATGATATTTATAATCTCACCAGCTTCTTTTCCACCAGCTACTTGCCCTCCGATTATTTGACCACTATTTTTCATTACTATTAATTTTACTGATTGTTTCATAGCATCAGGGATAGTTCCTGGGTGTCTGTTCATACCTTCAAAAAAACCAATACTATACTCTATATTTTCCAAATCTGCTCTATGTTGTGTAACACCAGCACTTGCAAATGCAGTATTGTCTAACATTGTAGAAAAAATAGCAATAGTACCATTAAACCCTTTGAGATTTTTAAGACTATAAAGACTACTTCCTGCTACTCTAGCTTCTGCTGCTGATGTTGAAGCTAACATAACTTTTGATGGGTCTCTTGTGATAAAGTCTCTTCTTCCACTACAATCACCTATTGCAAAGATATCTTTATCTTTTGTTCTCATATATTCATCTACCCAGATACCATTATATCTATTTAGTTTTAGTTTAGCATTTTTTGCTAATGAACTATTGGCTTGATATCCTGTTGCTAAGATGATTAGATCAGCATCTATTATTGTACCATCACAAAGCTCTACACCATTAGCTAAATTGTTTTTTGATACAATTTTTGAAGCGTGTTGCCCAAGTGATAGTTTTACACCTTTTTGATTTAAAATATTTTCAGCTTTTATCGCTATATCTTCATCAAATGATGCCGCTAGGATATGTCTTCCACCTACTATTGTGATATCTTTGTTGATATCAGCTAGTTCAGAAGCAAACTCTACACCTATAAATCCAGTACCAATAATCACAATTTTATCTACTTTGTTACAATACTCTTTTAGATCTTTGACTTTATCATACTCTTTGTAAACAGTAAATACATTTTCTAACTCTAATGAATCTTGAAAATTTTTGTGTACAAAAGGGATTGAACCTGTTGCAAATATTAGCTTTTCAAATAAAATCTCATTTTTTATGCCTTTTGCTTTTTTTGATTCTATATCTACATCTATTATTTTATCTACAATTTTAGTGATGTTTTCTACATCACCACCACAAGGCATAGCATTTTTATCAACTGAAGCTAAAGTATTACCAAAAACATAAGGTATACCACATGGAACCTGGGCTTTCTCATACTCTTTGACCAAAACAATTTTTTTATTAGGATAATTCTCATGTGCAGTTGCAGCTGCTACAAGACCAGATGGTCCTGCTCCTATTATTAATATATCAGTTTCTATATTTTTCATAATTTTTCCTTTATTTTATTGAGTTTTTGAATATATCATTTAACATCTGTTTTGCATCATCTTGAATCATCTTTAGATGCTTAATAGATATAAAACTTTCTGCATATATTTTATAAACATCTTCTGTACCAGATGGTCGTAATGCACACCAACCATTAGCTGTATTTATTTTCAGTCCACCAATATTGGCTTGATTTGAGGCTTTTGTAAGTATAGATATTATTTTTTCATTTGCTAGTTCCTTTTTTTTGATATCATTAGAACTTAAGTTTTTAAGTATTTTTTTCTCTTCAAAAGAAGCTGGTGCGTCTATTCTTTCATAGATAGGTTTTCCATGTTCTTTTGTAAGATTGTTATAGTATGTACCTGGGTCTATTTTCTCTTTTGCTAAAATCTCAGCAGCTAAAAGATTTAAGATTATTCCATCTTTGTCTGTTGTCCATATTTTTTTATCAAACCTTAAAAAACTAGCCCCAGCACTCTCTTCTCCACCAAAAAAAATCTCACCATCAACCAATGGCTTTACAAACCATTTAAATCCAACAGGAGTTTCAAATAGTTTTTTATTATTCTGTTTTGCTACTTTATCTATCATAGAGCTACTTACTAGTGTTTTTCCTATCCCTAGATTAGAAAAATCTCTAGTTTTACATAGATAATCAATAGCTACACTTAAGTAGTGGTTTGGATTTAGCAATCCAGATGATTTTGTCACTATTCCATGTCTATCAAAATCTGTATCATTTCCAAAAGCTATATCAAATTTATCTTTTAGTTTTACAAGTCCAGCCATTGCGTATGGACTTGAGCAGTCCATTCTGATTTTTTCATCTTTATCAAGATGCATAAAACCAAAAGTGAAATCAACATTGTTATTAAAAACCTCAATATCCAAATCATACTCTTTAGCTATAGCCTCATAGTATCCTATACCACTACCACCCATACAATCAGCACCTATTTTGATTTTTGCATTTTTTATTGCTTCCATATCTATTATATTTTTTAAATCTTTAATATAAGGGTTCATAAAATCATATGGTTTTATATTTTCAAGTTTTATAGCTTCATCAAAGTCTACAAACACTACACCTTCTAAGTCTTTTTTCATATAATCATTTGCTCTATTTTGTATCCATGAAGTTATTGTTTCATCTGCTGGACCACCATTCGTAGAGTTGTATTTAAATCCACCATCACAAGGTGGATTATGTGATGGAGTTATCACTATACCATCGCTATTGTTGTTTTTATCATTTATAATTGTATATGATATCACAGGGGTAGGGGTGTAGCTAAAATTTTCTGAATAATATACATCAACATCATTTGCAGCTAATACTGATATAGTTGTTTTAAAAGCAGGGGTGCTTAAGGGGTGAGTATCGATACCTATATATAGATTTCCAGATATATTATTTTGTTTTCTATAGTCCACAAGTGCTTGAGTCACACATAATATATGTATCTCATTAAAGCTATTTTTCAAAGAGCTACCTCTATGCCCAGATGTTCCGAAGCTTATAAGTTGGTTTTCATTATTTGTATCTATTTTATTTATATAATATTCACTTATTAGATTAGGAATATTTTCTAGTATCTCTTTTGGTGCTATTTGTCCCGCTTTTGTTTTCATATTTATATATCCTTTTTGATTAAATAATTTATACTTTTTTTATCGATTACTCTTATATCGTTTGTTGAGTGTTCTATATCTAGATGAGAGCCAATTGTTAATACATATTTTTTATTTTTTGAGATTATGTTATTTTTTATATTATCTACAAGAAAACTTTTTATTAGTTTATCTGTATCATTAAATTTATCAGATAAGTATGTTAGGTTTATACCCCAAACCACTTGTAGTTTTCTTAGAGTAGCAATATCAAAGCTACTTACTATGATATTTTGTTTTGGTCGAACTTTTGATAGTGATATAGCACTTTTTCCACTACTTGTAAATGTGATTATACCATCTAGTTTTAGGCTTGATGCTAGTGTTGTTGCTGCTTTTGCTATTGAGTCATCTTGTGTTGTATTATCTAAAGTTTTATTATAGTTATAGTCTTTTTCTGTTTCATTTATAGTATTATTAAGTACCTCTACAGCTTTTAGAGGATGTTTGCCTATTGTAGTCTCATCACTTAACATAACTGCATCAGTACCATCAAGTACTGCATTTGCTATATCTGATATCTCTGCTCTTGTTGGGTATTGGCAGTTTATCATAGATGTTAGCATTTGAGTTGCTGTTATTGTTGGTTTTCCCATATTTGCAGCTTGTTTTATTATATCTTTTTGTATATGTGGTACTTTTGTTAGACCTAGTTCTACGCCTAAGTCACCTCGTGCTACCATAATACCATCTGCTGATTTTAGTATACTTTTTATATTTTTTATCGCTTCTTGTTTCTCTATTTTTGCAAATATCATTGGATTTGCACCATATTTTTCCAATACCTTTTTTGCATCTTTTATATCTTGTGCATCACTTACAAATGATAAAGCGACTAAGTCAACACCATTTTTTGCTCCAAATGCTAAATCAAGCTTATCTTTTTGTGTTACACTTAATATATTGAGTTTTGATTTTGGAAGGTTCATCCCTTTTTTTGATTGAAGTGTTTGTGCTATGATGATTTTACATTCTACAAAATCATTTGACTTTGTTATAACTTTTGCGCGTATAGTACCATCTGAAAAATAAACAGGATCACCAACTTCTAAACTATCTATGATATCTGGATAGCTTAGGCTTACTATTTTTTTCTCTTCATCTATTTGATTTTTTGTGATAGTTAAAATATCACCTGTTTTTAGTTCTATTGGTTTTTTTAGTTGAGAGATTCTGATTTTTGGACCTGCTATATCTTGCAGTATCGCTACATTTTTATTTAAAATCTTTGATGCTTTTCTTACTTTTGTTATTAGCTCTTTGTGGTATTCGTGTGTTGCGTGTGAAAAATTTAGACGAAATACATTTACACCTTTTTTAATTAGTTTTATTATATCTTTTAGGTTGTCAGTTGCTGGTCCTAGAGTGACTACTATTTTTGTTTTTCTCATATATTTGTCCTTTTTGTTTTTTATATAATTTTCTATCTCATCTTGTGCTATTTGGTTTACTTGTGTAAAGTTTTTATCAAAATGCTTAACAACAGAGTGATACAAAGGGTGATGACTACAATGCTTTTTAAATCTTATTTGATTTTCTTCAAAAAGATTAAAATATTTTGCTCTTAACATTTTCCATTGATGTATTAGTTGTTCTTTTTCATATGACATTCAATTCCTTTTGAAGATAGCTTTTATTATTTCAAATTATATCATAAAAAATAAAAAGCTTAATTATAGTGTTGTAATCAGATTGTTATCATTGGTATAAAAATAATCTATTTCATTTAATAATATTAGATTAGATAAATATTAGATTAAAAAATTATTTCAAAATAATAGAATTTACTGTTTTAAGTCACTTTAAAGATATTTTTTCTTAAACTGCAATACCAAAATCAAAAAAGAGGGTAAAAGTGAAAGAAGCTATTGATAGTATATTTGATAATGTAAAATATTGGCTAGAAAAGAATCAATTGTTACAAGCAATTAACCCAGATTATTATTATAATAAACATATTATGCTGAGGCTTTTAGGGGTCACTTCTGTTAGTGTATCTGATAAAAATGAAGCAAAAAGAAGTATGTGGAATCACCATATAGAAAACAACAATATGGGCGATGATATCCTTAAAAATATAAATCCAGCAATCCTAAAAGATTTTGATTTCGCAAAACGAGCTATAGAAAAATACAATCGTTCGTATATCTATATAGCACCAGAACTAAAAGCTAGTGAAGATTTGGCTATGACAGCTGCATTAAAAGAGCGATATGATGAGAAGTATTATAAAGAACCTATCTTACAATATATGCCAAAAAAATTTCAGCTAGATGGTGATATAGCACTAGCTGCTACTACAAGAAATATAGAAAATCTAAAATATGCTATACATTTAAGAAGTAATAAATATTTTATACTTGATTTTATAAAATTTAATGATGATGTAAAACTTAAAAGAAAAATCTTAGAGTATATAAATCCAGATCTATTACAGGATAAACGATTTGTTAGTCAGCTTGGTTGTTTTGATGATCTTTGTGAAAACTTTACAAATGATACAGAATTTGTTGTTCACTCTGTATCAAATGATATAAGTATTTTGAAAAAAACAAAGTTATTTGATGAGTCTATTTTAAAAGCTGCTTTACAAAGTGATGGTTTTTATACAAATAGAGAGTTTGTTTTGGCTGATATATTTAGATATATAGAAAAATTCAATCACAGTTATGAAGAGTTAGATAGTAAAATAAAAGATAAATCATTATTGGCTAAACTCTTTTGGGAGTTTGGTGAAACTGTATCGGATGAATTTATATAAAAATGATAAAAATAGCAATATTATCTGATTCGCATAAAAAAACAACTCTTACTAAAGAAGCTATTGATATGCTCAAAGATAAAGGTGCTACTTATCTTATACATGCTGGTGATTTAGAGATAAAAAAAAATTTGGATATCTTAAAAGAGTCGGGGTTGGTATATACTTCTGTATATGGAAACAATGATTATAATTTGACTCAATATCATAGCTTGTACAACATAAACAAAGAACCGTACTATTTTAAAATAAAAGATTATAAGTTTAAACTAATGCATTTACCGTTTTATATGAGTGGTGATACCGATATTGTTATATCTGGGCATACACATTATTTTGATCAAAGTTATATAAATGGTACACTTTTTATAAATCCTGGTGAGATTTGTGCTAGAAACAAACCTTTAACCGAGTGTGTACTTTTGACAATAACAAAAGATAAATATACAATTGAGTATAATTTCAAAAAACCAGATGAAAAAGTCTGGAAAACAAAAATATTTGAATACAAAATAATATAAATATTTTGTATTGATATCAAAATAAAGATGAAAGATAATATGAAAACTAATAATAAAATATATCTATGTGCAATATCAAACATAGAAAGTGGTACTTGTAATGAAGATTGTAAATTTTGTACACAAAGTGTGAAGTATAAAGCTGATATTCAAAGATATAAAACAAAAGATATAGAAGATATAGTAAAAGAAGCTATTGCTGCTAGGGCCAATAAGGCTATTGGTTTTTGTTTGGTTACTGCTGGAAAAGGTTTGACTACTAATAGATTGAAGTTTGTATGTGAAGCAGCAAAAGCTGTAAAAAAAGAAAACTTAGGTCTTAAAATAATAGCTTGTAATGGTACTGCTACACTTGAAGATTTAGTTGCATTAAAAAAAGCAGGTGTAGATAACTACAATCACAATCTAGAAACTTCACAAAGTTTTTATAAAGAGATCTGTACAACACATACATGGCAAGAGAGATATGAGACTTGTCAAAATGTCAAAAAAGCAGGTCTAAATCTTATTTGTGGTGGTATTTTTGGTCTTGGAGAGACACAAGAAGATAGAATATCTATGATAAAATCAATAGCATCATTAGAGCCTATGAATGTACCTATTAATTTTTTTCATCCAAATAAAGCACTGCCTATAGTAGAAAACTCAATAAATAAAGAGCAAGCTTTTGAGTTGATAAGTTTAGTAAAAGATATGGTACCAAATGCACATAAAATTATGGTAGCAGGTGGACGAGAGCTTATGTTTGGTGAAGAACAATACAAAATATTTTCTTATGGTGCAAACTCAATTGTAATAGGTGACTATCTTACTACAAGTGGTAAAAATGTATCTAAAGATTTAGAATCTCTTGAAGATTTAGGATATAGTATAGCAAATAGCTGTGAGAATTAATATAATATGTCAAACGAAATCTCTATTATTGTTGTTGTTTCTTTAATCATATTTGCATCACCTTTAATATCAAAGCTTATAAAAATCCCTATAATCCCTATTGAGATTTTTTTGGGTTCTGCTGCAATATCATTTGGTATAATTCATGAAAATCACACTTTTCATTTAGTAGCGGAGCTTGGATTTTTATATCTTATGTTTTTAGCAGGTCTTGAAGTTGATTTGAAAAAACTTGTTAAAATATCGCCTGATCTTTTCAAAAAAGGTTTATTGTATTCTAGTTTGTTATATGTATTAGCTGCATTTTTAACATGGTGTTTTAATCTTTCAAATATTTTTATAGTAACACTACCTTTAATCTCTATAGGTTTATTAGCTGTATTAAAAAAAGAGTATGGTGATCAACCGTGGTTAGACTTGGCTATAACTGTTGGGCTTATTGGGGAGATTATATCTATTGTAGTTCTAACAGCTGTAAGTGCTGCTTTGGAGTTTGGTCTTACTAGTCAATTTTATGGTACATTAATAGAGCTTAGTATAGTGTTTGCAGTTATGATTATTTTTTATAACTTTTTTCATCATTTGGTTTGGTGGTATCCTGAGGTAAAAACATATCTAATGCCTACAAATGACAATCAAGAACAAGATATTAGACTATCTATGGGGATATTTTTTCTTATGATTGCTGTTATGCTTTATCTTCATCTTGAGGTTGCTCTTGGTGCTTTTATAGCTGGTGTATTTATCACAACATTTTTTAAACACAACAAAGAGCTACCACATAAGTTAGAGCATTTTGGTTTTGGTTGGTTGGTTCCTATATTTTTTATTTGGATAGGTACATCGTTTGAGTTAAAATCTCTTTTTATGGATAATTTAATTGTAGTATCGTTTTTAATAGCTTTTAGTATGGTGATTATTAGAGTGTTTAGTGCTATGCTTTTTATAAAAGATATAGGACTAAAGAACTCAACACTTGTCGCACTATCTCATTCTATGCCACTTACTTTATTGATAGCGGTTGCTACACTTGCATTTCAAAATCATAGTATTAGTCAGTTTTATTATTATGCATTTATTTTAGGTGCTATTTTTGAAGTGATATTTGTGATGATATTTATAAGAATTTTAAATCACTCCAAGGTTTAATGAATAGGATTTTATAATAAATGGCAAAGCAAACGATAGAGAAGCTTCCTCGAAAAGCTAAAAGACAAAAAAGTATGGAAGAAACTCTTTGGGAGAGTGCATTACCTGATAAGTACTTTTCAAGGCTGGGTTTTATGCCATCGACTAAAATAGTAACTACAAGTTGTAGCAAAATTCAAAATATAAAATCGCCACAACTTGTGGCGAAATTGACACATATACCTTGGGGACATAATAGGGTCATTATCTCAAAGTGTAAAAATGTAGGTGAAGCGTTGTATTATGTCGAACAAACTATAGAAAATGGATGGAGTCGAACTATCACAGAGCATCTGAAAAATATATTTGAAAGTGAAGAATTAGATGAAAATATAGTATGTCGGGAATTCCGACACACTGCAAATGATGGAAAAATTACTACTTGAGATGGAAAGAAAATGATGGATAATCAACTACAAACAACACAATTTTTACTTTATAAAGCTGAAAATGGCAAAATAAAAGTAGATGTACTTATTCAAGATGAAACTGTTTGGCTTACACAAGAACAGATGGCAGAGCTTTTTGGTCGAGATAGAACAGTTATATCAAAGCATATTAAAAATACTTTTGTAGAAGGTGAACTTGATGAAAATGTGGTATGTGCAAAATTTGCACATACCACTAAACATGGTGCAATAGAAAATAAAACACAAACTGCAACTTTAAAATATTATAATCTTGATGTAATTATTTCGGTTGGATATAGAGTTAAGTCTTTACAAGGCACTAGGTTTAGACAGTGGGCAACACAACATCTAAAAGAGTTTATCATCAAAGGTTTTACTATGGATGATGAAAGACTTAAAGACCCACGGCAAATATTTGGTAAAGATTATTTTGATGAACAACTAGAAAGAATAAGAGATGTAAGAAGTAGTGAGCGAAGGCTTTATCAAAAAATCACTGATATATATGCACAGTGTAGTGCTGACTATGATCCAAAACATAAGACAAGTAAAGATTTTTTTTCTACTGTTCAAAATAAGCTTCATTGGGCAATTGTTGGAGAAACAGCTGCAGAGATTATTTATAATAGAGTAGATAGTCAAAAACAAAATATGGGGCTTACTAGTTGGAAAAACTCTCCAAATGGAAGAATAAGAAAAACAGATGTAGTTATTGCAAAAAATTATCTTTCACATGAAGAGTTGGAATTTTTTAATCGAATTGTAACTATGTATCTTGATTATGCAGAGTTCCAAGCTAAAAATAAAAAAGTTATGTATATGAAAGACTGGGTTTTGAAGCTTGATGCCTTTTTGCAATTTAATGAAAAAGAAGTTTTAGAACATAAAGGAAAAATCTCAAATAATGTAGCAGTTGCATTAGCATTAGATGAATATGAGAAATATAGAGAGATACAAGATAGAGAGTATTTAAGTGATTTTGATAGATTATTATTGGATATGGATATAAAATAATGGGTAAATTTACAGAAGAAAAACTAGAACTAGCATTTATTATAATACGGTGAAAAAAAATAAAATGAAAAAATATGATTTAATAGTTATTGGTTCAGGAGCATCTGGGTTAATTGCATCGATTCAGGCAGCAAAAAATAATAAAGAAGTTTTATTATTAGAAAAACTACCTCAAATAGGAGCTAAATTAAAAGCAACAGGTGGAGGTCGATGTAATCTGACTAATACTTTATCTAATGAAGATTTTATGAAAAAGTTTGGTCGTAATGGAAGATTTATGCAAGATGCATTAAGGGCATTTAATAGCGATGATTTAACTAGTTTTTTTAAATCTATAGGTGTTGATACACACTCTTTAGATGGTTTTAGGGTATTTCCAGTCACACATAGCTCTTCAACTATAATTTCTGCTTTAGAAAATGAGCTAGATACTTTAAAAGTAGAGTGCAAATTAAATCAAAGAGTGACAAATATAATAATAGAAAATGATATCTGTAAAGGTGTTGAAGTTTTAGATACAAAATATTTTGCTTCTAATATTATTATTGCAACGGGTGGTTTAGGATATCCAAAACTAGGTGCAGAAGGCGATGGACATAAAATATCTGAAAAAATCGGTCATAAAGTTACTGATTTATATCCTGCAATGATGCCATTAATTACAAAAGAAAAATGGGTTAATTGTACGGCTGATACTATGCCAAAGGTTACAATACAAGTAGATATACCTAAATATAAGAAGTTAAAAGCTACTGGGGATTTGATATTCACAAAAAATGGAATTAGAGGACTAGTTGTTTTAGATTTTTCAAAAGAGATTACCCCATTGATTGAGAAATATACAGAAGTACCAATTTTGATTAATTTTCTTAAAGGTAAAAATGAAGAGGAGGTTAGAAGTTTAATCAAAAAAGAGATCGCTTTGAATAAAGAGTTTTCAATTATTGATATATTAAATAGATTTCTACCTAGACCTTTTTCACTTGAAATATTAAATCTTTGTAATATAAATGAAGAAAATAGATTCAATCAAATCGAAGGAATTAAAAGAGATAAATTAATTAAAGTTTTGACATGGACACCATTTACAGTTATTGGTCATAATGGTTTTCAAAATGCGATGATAACAAGAGGAGGGATTAGTTTAAAAGAGATAAATCCTAAAACGATGGAAAGTAAATTGGTAAAGAGTTTATATTTTTGTGGAGAAATTATTGATCTTGATGGTCCTTGTGGAGGATATAATTTGCAGTGGGCTTTCTCTAGTGGTTATTTAGC
>JAYEJC010000171.1:0-2998 GCA_034660335.1 Campylobacterota bacterium | reverse complement strand
AAATAAACACTCTAAGATAATATGTGATATAATCGCGAAAATATAATACCAAATCAATAGATAAATAGGATAGATAAAATGAGTGAAAAATACGAACCTTCAAAAGTAGAAGATAAATATTATAAAATATGTGAGGATAGAGGTTATTTTGAGATAGATGGAAACAAATCTATACAAGCCTTAGATGAAAATGGGAAAGAAAAAACATTTTCTATTATGATGCCACCACCTAATGTAACAGGATCTTTACATATAGGTCACGCATTAACTTTTACTTTACAAGATATTATTACTCGTTTTAAAAGAATGGATGGATACAAAACACTTTGGCAGCCAGGGACTGATCATGCAGGAATTGCTACACAAAATGTAGTTGAAAAACAACTATTAAGTGAAGGTACCACAAAAGAGGAGATAGGTAGAGAAAAGTTCTTAGAAAGAGCATGGCTACAAAAAGAGACAAGTGGTGGGAATATCGTCCATCAGATGAGAAAACTAGGTGTTACGCCAGCTTGGAAAAGAGAGAGATTTACTCTTGATAGTGGTCTTCATGAAGCTGTAAAAGAGGCTTTTGTATCTATGTACAACGATGGGCATATCACTCAAAATAATTATATGGTAAATTGGTGTACACATGATGGTGCATTATCAGATATAGAAGTTGAGCATGAAGAGGTAAATGGTAAGTTTTATACTATGATCTATAAATTTGCAGATGGAAGTGGTGAACTTGAAGTAGCAACAACACGACCAGAAACATATTTTGGAGATACAGCTATTATGGTACATCCAGATGATAGCAGATATACAGATATTGTTGGCAAAGAGGTGTTACTTCCTTTAACAAATAGAAAAATAAAAGTTATTACAGACTCACATGTTGATATGGAGTTTGGAACAGGTGTAGTAAAAGTAACACCAGCACATGACCAAAATGACTACGAAGTAGGAAAAAGACACGATTTAGAGTTTATTAAAGTATTTGATGAAAAAGGTATCTTAAATGATTATTGTGGAGAGTTTGCTGGACTTGAAAGACTAGAAGCTAGACCTATTATAGTAAAAGCACTTGAAGATGCTGGGTATATCATAAAAATTGAAGAACATATTCATCAAGTAGGGCATTGTTATAGATGTAAGAATATAGTAGAACCTTTTATCTCTCAACAATGGTTCTTATCAGAAAAAATAGCAAAATCTTCTATAGAAAAAACAAAAGCACACAATAACTTCCATCCAAAACATTGGATAAACTCATACACAGCTTGGATGGATGAGCTTAGACCATGGTGTATCTCTAGACAACTTTGGTGGGGTCATAGAATACCTGTATTTACTTGTGATGATACCAACTGTAATCATCAATGGGCTGATAAAAATGACAATCCAAAGCAGTGTCCAAAATGTGGTGGTAAAAGTATCACTCAAGATCCAGATGTTCTTGATACTTGGTTTTCTAGTGCTTTATGGGCTATGAGTCCATTGGGTTGGGGAAACAATGGTGAGCTAAAAGAACTTTATAACGATAGTGATATGAGAGATTTTTATCCAAACTCTTTACTTATTACTGGCTTTGATATTATGTTTTTCTGGGTTGCTAGAATGATGATGATGGGAGATCATTTCAAAGGTGAACTACCGTTTAAAGATATCTACATGCACGCTTTAGTAAGAGATGAACATGGTGCAAAAATGTCAAAATCAAAAGGAAATGTAATAGACCCTCTTGATATGGTAGAGGAGCATAGTGCTGATATTATAAGGTTTACTCTTGCATATTTAGCGGTTCAAGGTAGAGATATAAAACTAGGGTCTAAAAATTTAGAACAATTTAGAAACTTCACAAATAAACTATACAATGCAACAAACTTTTTACAACTAAATGTAGAGACATTTAAAGATTTAGATGAGATAGAAGTTGTAACACCACTAGGAATCTATATGCAAAGTAGATTAAGTGTTGCTGTTGATAATATTAGAGATACACTTGAAACATTTAAGTTCAATGACTCAGCTAGAGTACTTTATAATTTTGTTTGGAATGAGTTTTGTGATTGGGGTATTGAGTACTCTAAAGCAGACAAACAAAGTATAGTAGAACTAGGGGCTATTTTTAAAGAAACTTTAAAAATGATATCTCCATTTATGCCATTTATTGCTGATCATCTCTATCATAAACTATCAGGTACTACACTTGAAGATGGTGAGTCACTTATGATTAAAAGTTTTCCAAAAAATGTCAAAAGAGATTTAGATTCTGAAGAGTTATTTAGTATTATACAAGAGAGTATCACAGCACTAAGAAGAGCAAAAGTTATTATAGATATGGGAAATAGTAAAATATCAAAAGCTTATATAAAACTAGATAAAAATGATAGAACAAATGTAGCACACGCGAAGCTTGATTTATTAAAACCATTTATAGAAAAACTTAGCAAGTGTGAAAATATAGAGTTTGTAGATGAAAAAGTTCAAAACTCTATCACTGATGTTTCTGATAATTTAGAAGTATATCTTCCAACAAATGAGATTGATATGACTCCAATAATCTCTAAGCTTACAAAACAAAAAGAGAAACTTGAAAAAGAGGTAGCTAAACTAAATGGAATGTTATCAAATGAAAGATTTGTTGCAAATGCTCCTGCTAATGTAATCGAAGAAAATAAAAAAGGGCTGAGTCTAGCAAATGAAAAATTACAAAAAGTAAAAATAGAGCTAGAAACTTTGAGTTAAGATAATGCAACTATATGAATATATCGGACTTATTGGTGTTGGTTTTATAATAGTTGCTTTTTATTTAAACCAAGCAAATAAAATAGCATCAAATTCAAATATATATTTGATGTTAAACTTGTTTGGTGCTTTTATGATATTATCAACAGTATTGTTTGATTGGAATCTTGCTACATTTACTATTGAGTCATTTTGGATTGCTATAAGTTTGTTTGGATTGTATAAAAAGAATAGGGTACATTTTCAGAAATAATAGCATTTATAC
>JAYEJC010000170.1:0-3550 GCA_034660335.1 Campylobacterota bacterium | reverse complement strand
TGGGATAATGAATATGGTACTTTAAACCTTAACATCAAAGAGTTTCAAGTATCTAAATATCTTGTATCAAATGGTGAGTATTTGGAGTTTGTTAAAGATAATGGATATCAAAATAAAAACTATTGGGACGAGGAGGGTATTTGGTTTTTAGAAAAAACAAAAGCACAATTTCCACCATTTTGGATAAGAGATAAAGAGAATAAATACCAATACAGAACTTTGATGGATATTATTCCACTGCCGTTATCATGGGCTGTGGAAGTATCAGCTTTAGAAGCATACGCATTTTGTAAATGGAAAACTATTAAAGATGGTTTAGAGTATACACTACCAAGTGAAGCTGAGTATTATGCTATATATAAAAGATCGGGAGTTCAAGATATTCCAAATTTTGATCAATCCAAAGCAAATATCAATCTAAAACATTACGCTTCTGCTATGCCTGTGGATAGTTTTGAATTTGATGATATATATGATGTCGTAGGAAATGTATGGCAGCATACAAGAACACCTATACACCCTTTTGATGGATTTCAAGTTCATCCTATTTATGATGATTTTTCAGTACCAACTTTTGATACAAAACACAACCTACTAAAAGGTGGAAGTTTTATAAGTACAGGTAATGAGATGATGAAAAATTCTCGATATGCATTTAGAAGGCATTTTTATCAACATGCTGGGTTTAGATATATTATTGGAGATGAAAAGTTAGATATAAAAAGTACCAAAGTAGAGGATGATTTTATCAATAATGATATTGAAAACAAGAACAATCAAGATAAAATAATTAAAAAATTTGAATATATAAAAACACTTATAGGGGAATATAATCATAACAAAGTTTTAGATATTGGGTGTGGAGCTGGTGTAGGGTCTGTGAGTTTATCTTCAATTTATAGTGAAGTTGTAGCTATAGATACGACAGCTAGAATAATTGGCAAAGCTGTAGAGTATATAAAAGGGTTTAAGGATATTACAAATATAAATTGTTGGCAAGCTGATCCCTCTAATTTTAAAGAGTTTATAAAAGATTTTGATCTTATTGTATTGAATGATATATTGCATAGAGTTTATTCCCCTATAAATCTATTACAACAGTTAAAAAATAGACTAAATATAGATGGAGTTCTTATCACTATTACAAAAACAAATGATGATACAACACCACTTGATGATCACTTTAAAATTAAAAATCAAAAAACAATACAAAATAATATAATAACTTTATGGGAGCAAAAATAAAATGATAGACTATGATAAATATTTTGATAGAACAAAAACAAATGCGGAAAAATATACCCTAAGGGAGATACTTTTTAAAACAGAAGATGTTTTACCTATGTGGGTTGCAGATATGGATATAGCTACACCATCTTTTGTGTTGGATGATATCTCAAAAAGATTATCGCATGGTATCTTAGGATATGAGGAGTTTCCTAAAAAAGCAAAAATAGCACAGATAAAATGGATGAAAAAAAATCATAGTTTTGATATAGATTTAGAAGATATACTTTTCTCTCCATCAGTTGTGACTTCTATAAATATAGCTATTCAATCCTTGACAAAAGAGGATGATGAGATTGTTGTTCAGCCTCCTGTTTATTTTCCATTTTATAGCTCTATTACAAACAACAATAGAAAGATTTTAAGAAATCCACTTAGGAAAGATAGCCAAGGTGACTATACTTTTGATTTAGAAGATTTAAAATCAAAAATCACGCCAAAAACAAAACTTCTTATTTTGTGTTCACCACACAATCCAGTAGGGAGAGTGTGGAGTAGAAAAGAGCTTTTAGAACTAGGAAATATATGTATCAAAAACAATATCAAAGTATTTTCAGATGAGATACACTCAGATTTGATCTATGATGGGGTGAGACATATACCGTTTGGATCTTTAAACAAAAAAATATCAGATATCACCATAACAGCTTTAGGGGTAGGAAAGACATTTAATCTAGCTGGAATCGCTACATCAACTGTAGTGATACAAAATAAAGAGCTGCAAAAGCTATTTCAAAAATCATACGATGCTATCCATTTAGCACAAGGAAATGTTTTTGGGCATATTGCATTTTATAGTGCATATAAAAATGGTCAAGAGTGGAGAGATGGTGTTGTTAAATATATAGAATCAAATATCATAAAACTTTCGCAAATGTTAAAAAAACATAAAAACATAATAAGATTCAAAAAACCACAAGGGACTTATCTCGTATGGCTTGATTGTAGTGGTATGAATCTAAAAGATAAAAAACTAAGAGAGTTTTTCATCAAAGATGCAAAGCTAGGACTTAGTGCTGGGACATCTTTTGGAAAAGAGGGGAGTTTGTATATGAGAATAAATGTAGCAGTCCCTACAGCTATTATGGATGAAGCTATAAAACGACTTGATAACGCTTTGGCTAATTTTTAGAGGTGCTACTTATCTGAATAATTGTGTCATTTTGTATACTATATTTAATATTATGATTATTTAACATATTTATAATATTGACTAAGTCTTTAACCAAACTAGATGAACCTATACTCTCATCTTTGACTTTTATCTGTTTTGATAAACTATCATAGATAAAATATGAGTATTTTTGTAGCATATCACCCAAAAAATCCTCAATATGATCTAAACTTTTAAAATATTTGCATTTTTTACTATTGAAGTTTAAAATCATATCAAATAACTCTTTTGGATCAAAAGGCAAGAGTAGTTTTTTTCTATTGTAGTGTGTGATACAATACTCACAACCTAAATCTTCGCTATAGCATAAGCTATCACTAATTGTTATTGTATTTTGTGAGCTGTTTATTTTGACTATACTGTTTAACAACTCAATACAATGCGATGTGTCAAAATGTATTATAATCAAATCTATTTTATTATTGTTGTAGATATCTATACCGTTATTGTAGTTACTGACTTCAAATATATTTATATCTTTTTTTATTTGTTTAAAAGATTCTAATAAGTTTGCAATTTGTTTGTTTGTATCTGCTACTAAAATATTCATATTATCTCTTTTGGAAAGTCTCATCTTCTGATGTCATTCAGCTATAGCTGAATGACATTAACAGTATATAAGTATAAACTTTAAATAAAGTTAATTTTTAGGTGATGACATTGAATTTAATAAATAATGAAGAGATAAGTGATGCAAATGAAGAGGTTGAGATATTTTATAGAGAAGTTTCTAAAAATGTTAAATTTTTTCGAAAAAAAATAAAAAAATCACAGTTGGCATTTGCTACTGATATTGGTTTTAATTCTGTAAGTTTTTATTGTGATTGTGAAAATAATAAAAATGGAAAACATTTTAATCTAATACATATAGTAAGAATATCAAAATATCTTAATATTGATATAAATGAATTAATTAAAATCTCCAATAATAAATAAGTAGTCCCAAACAACAAAACACAAGTTAGGTAGTTTTAGAGTTGCTTTAGTGGTTATATAGAATATCGCAGGACTACTACTGTAGTTCAAGAGATTATATGTAAGCAATAAAGTGACTATAAAACTATATAAGCACTATTGATTTAAAATCTC
>JAYEJC010000169.1:0-3566 GCA_034660335.1 Campylobacterota bacterium | reverse complement strand
CTAGAAGATTTTTATAATCTTCTAGTATCTTTATACTCTACAGCTTCCCATTTTTCCAAGAGCATTTATTTTATCAACACGACCAGTATGTCTACCTCCACCAAACTCATTTGAGTTCCATGCGTTTATTATAGCTTCTACTACACCCTCTCCAGATACTCTCTCTCCCAAACAAAGAACATTTGCATCGTTGTGTTCTCTTGCCATTGCTGCACTATATTCATTGTGACACAATGCTGCTCTAATACCGTCAAATTTATTTGCAGCCATAGACATACCAAGACCTGTTCCACATATTAGTATCCCTTTTGAGTTTTCATCTGCAAGTACCGCTTCACACACTTTACTAGCAAAATCTGGATAATCAACTCTATCTTTATTATAAGGTCCTAAATCCTCAACTTCATGACCTAGCTTTTCAAAAATACCTTTTACAAAGCTTTTTATCTCAATACCAGCGTGATCAGCCCCGATGTAATATTTCATTAATATATCCCCTCTTCATGTTTAAAATTATTGTTTGTATAGTTTGTATTTTCTAGTTGAGAAGGTGTTTGAAAAACTCTATCCCATCTTATTTTTTTATCTTGATCCCAACTAAAATATATAAACCAAGGTTTTCCTACAATATATTTATATGGAACAGTTCCCCAAAATCTTGAATCATTTGAGTGATCTCTATTATCTCCCATCATAAAGTATTCACCTTGTGGTACTTTTGTAGGATTTAGATTAAAAATTTGCTCAAAAGGTGTATTTGTTTGATTAACACTAGGATCATTATGTATCCCTGGATGAGTTTTTTTATATGGATTTACTACATATAACTTATCCCCTAATGAGATTATTTCATAACCTTTATAGTGTTTAATAACATAATCATTTCCCTCTTTTGGATGCAATAATAATCTTTTGTCTTTTAAGCTAACTATATCACCTTGTGTAGCGATACATCTTTTTACATAGTGTATTTTTTCATTGTGTGGGTATCTAAATACTACAATATCACCTCTTTGGGGTTTTGGTCCCTCTATTAAGTGACCATTATCATTAAAGTCAGGAAGTACTTGTATCTCCAGCCAAGGTATTCTAGGTGTAGGAATACCGTAAGAAAACTTTTTAACAAAAAGCATATCTCCAATTAATAATGAATTTTTCATACTTCCACTAGGTATAACAAACGCTTGTGCAAAGAAAAATATGATACCAAGTACTATTATTATAGTACCTGTCCATGTTCCACTCCAATGATATAATTTTTTCAATAAATTCATAATTTAATTTGTCTCAACTTTTCTATTTTTGGCTGATTTTATAGTATTTTTAAGAAGCATTGCTATAGTCATAGGTCCAACTCCACCAGGAACTGGTGTGATATAGGATGTTTTTGGGCTTACATGTTCAAAATCAACATCACCAACAAGTTTGCCTGTTTCTAGTCTATTGATCCCTATGTCTATAATTATTGCTCCATCTTTTATCATATCTTCTTTTATAAGATTTACAACACCAACACCAACACAAATAATATCAGCATTTATAGTGTGTTTTTTTAAATCATCAGTAAATATATGACATACCTCTACTGTTGCATTTGCATTTAATAGTAAGGTTGCCATAGGTTTACCTACAATATTTGAAGCACCAACAACACAAACATTTTTACCTTTAGGATCTATATTGTATTCTTTTAGAAGCTCCATAACTCCATAAGGTGTAGCTGGTATAAAACCATCTAGTCCTGCTACTACACGACCTACATTATAGGGATGAAATCCATCTACATCTTTAGCAGGGTCTATTGCTTCTAGTATTACAGTAGTATCAATATGAGATGGTAAAGGAAGCTGAACTAATATACCATCAATATTTGGATTGTTATTCATCATTGTAATAATTTCTAAAATATTTTCTTGAGATATTGATTCTGGCATCTCATGAGCTATACTATAAATACCAGCAGCTTTACAAGCTTTGCTTTTCATATTTACATAAGCAGCACTTGCAGGATCTGCACCTACTAATACGACTGCTAAGCCTGGCGTAACGCCACCTTTTTGAAGAATTTCTACATCTGCTTTGACATCTTCTCTAATTTTGTTGGCTAATTTTTTTCCATCTAATATAGTCATATTTTTTCCTTGTTATATAAATATACTTTGTATAGATTCGTTTGTATAGATTCTTTTTATAGCTTTTGCAGTAATATCTGCAGCTGTTAAAACTGTTACTTTATTGTGTATTTGTGATTGAGGGATTGTATCTGTTATAACTAACTCATCTAAAGCACTTTTATCTATTCTATCATAGGCAGGTCCACTTAATACACCGTGTGTGCAACAAGCCATTACACTATTTGCACCTTTTGCTTTGAGTACATCAGCAGCTTTTGTTAGAGTTCCAGCTGTATCAACCATATCATCTAGTATTACTACATCTCTATCTTTTACTTCACCTATGATATTCATAACTTCAGATTCATTTGCTTTTTCTCTTTTTTTGTCCACAATAACTAAATCGTATCCTAGTTTTTCTGCATAGCTTCTAGCTCTAGCCACACCTCCAACATCAGGTGAAGCGATGATTGGATTTGGAAGGTTTTTATTTTTGATATAATCAACAAATAGTGAAGCACCTACTAGATGATCTACTGGAATATTAAAAAAACCTTGAATTTGAGCTGCGTGAAGATCAACTGTTATAACTCTTTGAACGCCAGCAGTTTCAAGCATATCTGCTACTAATTTTGCACTAATTGGTACTCGTGGAGCTGCTTTTCTATCTTGTCTAGCATATCCAAAATATGGAACGACTGCATTTATAGTTCCAGCACTACTTCTTTTTAAAGCGTCTACAATGATTAGAAGTTCCATTAGGTTGTCATTTGCAGGTGCACAAGTCGGTTGTATGATAAATACATCTTGACCACGAACTGATTCACTTATATTTACATTTATCTCTCCATCACTAAATCTATTGACTGTAACTTCTGCTAACTCTTTATCTAAAAATTTTGCAACTTTTTTAGAAAACTCTACATTTGCTGTACCTGATACTAACTTATATTTATTCATAAATCTTCCTCATATTATCGTGAAATTTCACCGATTATATCTTAATATCTCTTTAACACTACTAAGATAATTTATACCCAATATTTTGAATAGTAAGGAAGATATCTTTGTTTATCTTTTTTCTTAGTCTTAAAATCATATTTTTTAAAGCTGCATCACTCATTGGTGTATCTTGCCAAACAGCTATTTGGATATCTTCTTTTGTGGTAATTTTATGCTTATTTTTGATTAGTAATTCAATAAAATATCTTTCTCTTTTTGTTAGATAGTATTGATCATCTTCTATAAATATAGATTTTTTTTGGTAGTCGTATTTTATATCTTTACCAATATTAACTACTTGCATATAGTCTTTAAAATAGTTTGAAACATCTTTTATTAATATTTCAAAATCATCAAACGATATAGGTTTTACAAAATATTTCATAATTTGTAATGGGATAGCTTCAAATAAAAATTTTTCATCTTTATGAGCACTTAAAATTACAATTG